>JAZUJU010000107.1:0-16756 GCA_045642985.1 Bacteroidaceae bacterium
TGAAAAAAAGTTGGCTGATAATTCAAAACGGCATATCTTTGCAACCGCTTAACGGCACTAAGGGAGTTCCGCTAGCTC
The DNA here is from genome assembly GCA_045642985.1 of Bacteroidaceae bacterium. GTDB lineage: Bacteria > Bacteroidota > Bacteroidia > Bacteroidales > Bacteroidaceae > Colenecus. The sequence goes on from JAZUJU010000107.1 coordinate 79, forward strand.
AGCAGGTAGAGCACATCCCTTTTAAGGATGGGGTCTCGGGTTCGAACCCCGAGCGGAACACAAAAACAGATGGAAGTTCCAAACAGGAGTTTCCATCTGTCGTATTTTCGAGGGAACCCATTCTTGCCGTAATGCGGAGGTAAAGAACCGAAGAATTGACGTCAATTATTTCAAAAGAGGCTCGAATTTCATACCTTTGCAGATAATTGGCTAAATAGCAATCAGTGTTATGTACTTCCGCGATGTAATAGGTCAGAGCCACATAGTAGAAAGGCTTATCAACGATGCCCGACGCGGGGCAGTGCCTCATGCTATGCTTTTCTGTGGGCCCGAAGGTACCGGCAAGATGCAGACAGCACTGGCCTTTGCCGCATATCTGCTCTGTCGCGACCACTCCGACGGTGATGCCTGCGGACATTGCCCGGCCTGCGTCAAGATGAAAAAGCTGATTCATCCAGACCTGCATTTCGTCTTTCCTGTCGTCAACCGGAGCAAAAGTTCGGGGCACAAGACTGTGAGCGATGACGAAATAGATACCTGGCGCGAATTCATCACCACCCACAGCTATTTCGGTTTCGACGAATGGCTCGACGCACTCAATGCCGGTGGGACGCAGGCAATGATATACACCGACGAAAGCGATGCCATCGCACAGAAACTGCAGCTCACCGCCAGTCAGGGCGGATATAAGATTGTCATAATCTGGAAGCCGGAGAAGATGCACGAGACTTGCGCGAACAAGCTGCTGAAACTGCTTGAGGAACCGCCTGCCCAGACCGTGTTCATTCTCGTTTCGGATCAGCCGGAACAGATTATCGGCACCATCATCAGCAGGACACAGCGGATAGAGTTTCCGCCACTTCCAGCCAACATCATTGCCGAGCGTCTGACAGGCCCCGGCTATCAGCTTGATGAACGGCAGGCTATGTCAATAGCGCATCTCAGCGCAGGCAGCTGGCTCAAGGCTATTCAGGCATTGCGGGTCGACGGAAACAGCCAGGAATTCCTAGACCTGTTCATCAATATGATGCGACTGGCATACGGCCGGCGCATCGTTGATCTCAAGCTCCTCAGCGAAGACCTTGCCGGACGCGGGCGCGAATGGCAAAAAGACTTTCTGGACTACTGCCAGCGAATGGTCCGCGAGAATTTCATCAACAATCTGCATCAGCCTGACCTGAACTATATGACAGACAGCGAGCAGACTTTTTCAAATCGCTTCTCGCCATTTGTGAACGAACGCAACATTCAGGGCATCACATTCGAATTGTCCGAATGCCAGCGACATATAAACCAGAATGTAAACTCGAAAATGGTATTCTTCGATTTCATTCTGAAACTTATCATACTCCTAAAACAATAAAAAAATGGACGATTATATCCTCTCCACCGGAAGTGGTGGAATCAGCAGCAAGGGATGCAGCCGCAAAGTCAGTCAGCTGAATTCTTTCAATTATCTCGAAGGCATCCCCGGCTCGTATGACGAGACCGATATGGTCGAGGTGCAGTTCAAGAATACGCGCATCGGCTTCTTCCTGAACGCGAACAAGATACCGCTCGAAAAAGGTGATATCGTCGCAGTTGAGGCATCACCCGGCCACGATATAGGCACGGTAATAATGACAGGCCGTCTGGTTAAGCTGCAGATGCAGAAGGCGCGTCTGAAACCCGATGTCGAGATTAAGAGAATCTATCGCAAGGCGCGCGATATTGATATGGAGAAGTACGCCGAAGCCAAGGCACGCGAAGAGGAGACCAAAATACACTCGCGCCAGATTGCCAAGGATCTCGGACTGGAAATGAAAATTGGCGATGTGGAATATCAGGGAGACGGCTGTAAGGCGATTTTCTACTACATCGCTGACGGGCGTGTTGACTTCAGGCAGCTCATCAAAGTGCTGGCCGACGCGTTCCACGTGCGTATCGAGATGAAGCAGATAGGTGCCCGCCAGGAAGCCGGTAGAATCGGTGGAATCGGCCCTTGCGGACGCGAGCTCTGCTGCTCCACCTGGATGACCAGTTTCGTGTCGGTATCAACCGGAGCCGCACGTTTTCAGGATTTGTCGATGAATCCGCAGAAACTTGCCGGTCAGTGTGCCAAACTCAAATGCTGTCTCAACTACGAGGTCGATGCATACGTCGAGGCCCAGAAACATTTCCCGGCACACGACATCCAGCTTGAAACGCTCGACAACACCTACTATTTCTTCAAAGCCGACATTCTGGCAAGACAGATATCCTATTCCACGGACAAGGTCTTTGCCGCAAATCTTGTGACCATATCCGCCGAACGTGCGATGGAGGTCATAGCGATGAACCGCAAGGGGCAGAAGCCTCAGTGTCTTAGCGAGGATGGCTCTGAACTGGAGGCCCAGCCGCGCACCGATATTCTGGACGAGGACGGACTGACACGTTTTGACCACAAGAAACGCAAGAAGAACAAGAACCGGAACCGCCAGTTCAAGCCCGAATCCGGGCACGGCAGCAGACCGTCCGATAATCAGGAGCCGGGTTCAGAATCTGGAAGTTCTCTCGCAGTCAATCCTAAGGAAAATAAACAGCAGGATGGTAAAGCCCCAGAGGGAGGAGCCGCCATAGCTGAAAAGGGGCAGCGGAATACCAATCACAGGAGTAATCCCAAGCACCATTCCCACGTTAATAAAGATGTGAAAAAGGAAAATACTGGCAACAGAGTAGCCGAAAGCCCTGCCAAAGACTGACGACTGTCTTTCGGCCAGCCAGTATAGCCTGAGGATGAAAGCTGCATAAAGAATCAGGACCAACGTTGTACCAACAAATCCCTGTTCCTCACCTATCGTACAGAAAATGAAATCTGTATCCTGTTCGGGAACATACCTGAGTTTGGTCTGTGTTCCCTGCAGGAAGCCCTTTCCCGTAAATCCGCCGGAGCCAATGGCAATGAGTGACTGGTTCACATTATATCCCGCGCCGTAGGGATCGCTCTCGGCGCCTAGGATGATGTTTATTCTGGTCTGCTGATGAGGCTGCAGCACATGAGTCAGCACAAAATTGCACGAGAACATATATGCCGTCGACAGTATCGCAAAGCAGATAGCAATAAGGCATCTCCTTAGATTTTTCTTAACCGCCTGAAACAGCAGGTATATCACCATTACGGCAATTGACAGCAGTTGCAGTACTATCAGATTGAACGGGAAAATGGTAAACGATACCAACAGACCGACAATTGTCGAACCGAGTCCGATTGACAGCAAGGTAAGCACCATCCGCAAGTCGTATGTTTCAGACTGGACAACCAATGCGGTAAACAGCTGGATCATAGCCATCACGACAAACGGACCGACAGTAAACGGCATATTGGCAAACTGTACATTCCAGAACTTGACTCCGATGACGAAATACAGAACTGCGCAGAACGAACAGAACAGCGGCAGGCCGTTCATTCCTTCGCGGTACAGCACCAGGAAAAACACGAAATATACCAGTGCAGAACCGGTTTCCTGCTGCGCGATGATAAGAAGCATCGGCAGGACAAACAGCATCACGGCACGGGCAATCTGCGAGATGTCGGTAGGATCGAACTTGTAATTGTCCAGATATCTGGCCAGAGCCAGAGCGGTGGCAAACTTTGCAAACTCGGCGGGCTGTATGCTTATCGGTCCGATGTCAATCCACGAGTGCGACCCCTTGTGATCCTTAGCAATGAAGATGGTCAGCAGCAGCAGGACCATAAACAGAAGGTACAGCAGATATGAATACGACCTGAAAGTGTTTTCGTTCAAAAGCATAATGACGGCAGCAAGCCCCAGAGAGCACATAATCCATACAAGTTGCTTGCCTGAGCGCAGAGAGAAGTCAATCAGGGTGGCCTGATCATCGAAACCATAGCCGGCTCCGCACACACTCAACCAGCCGCACAGCATAAGCACAATATACAGTGCAACTGTCAGCCAATCCAGTTTGCCCAGCAGACTACCGTTCGTCTTCCCCATAATCAATGACTCTGTTCTCCAGTTCGGCAGCCTTTTCCTGACTTGCCTCTGAAAGTTCACCCTTTATATACTTCTCCATCATCAGTGCCCCGATAGGCACGCCATAGGCAGCACCGAAACCGCCATTCTCGACATAAACGGCAATCGCTATCCGGGGATTCTCCATCGGAGCGAACCCCATGAATGCCGAATGGTCCTTACCCTTGTTCTGCGCCGTGCCGGTCTTGCCGCAGACAACATAGTCAGGATTGGCCGCCGATGCGCAAGTACCCGAAATGACAGACTGACGCATTCCTTCAATCACCCTGTCGTAATTGGCTCTGTCAACCTTGATTTCGTGTCGGACCGTATATGCGGAATCAAGCGGATGATTCTCTATCTGCTTGACTACATGAGGCGTATAGAAAAAGCCCCTGTTTGCAATAGTAGCACCAAGATTAGCTATCTGCAGAGGCGTAAGCGTAACCTCACCCTGACCTATTGCGTCACTGATAATGGTCAGACCGTTCCAGTGCCTGTTATAGAGTTTGTCATAGAATTCCGCATTCGGAATCAGTCCCCTTTTCTCACCCGGCAGGTCAACGCCCAGCGCATATCCGAATCCCATATTTACCATATAATCCTTCCAAACCGTAATGGCATTCTGTGGATTCTTGTACTTGCTGTCACCTATCATACGATAGAAAGCCCAGCAGAAATAGCCGTTGCACGAAGTAGAAATGGCGTCACGCAGACTGATAGGTGACGAATGAGAGTGGCAGCCCACCCTCAGATTGCCGAATACGAAGCCGCTTGTACAAGGCAGTTTGGTCTTCTCATCAATGATTCCCTCCTGAAGCATTGTCAGTGCCTGCGCCGTCTTGAATGTCGAGCCAGGTGGATATGTCCCCATGATAGTCCTGTTTATCAGTGGCTTGGAGGGATTTGCCGACAGTTCCTGATAATTGCCGCTACGATGTCGGCCGACCAACAGTGACGGCGAATAGGTCGGGGATGAAACCATACAGAGAATCTCTCCTGTCGACGGTTCGATTGCAACGATACAGCCTATCTTGTTCTTCATCAGCCGCTCGCCCAACATCTGGAGTTCAATGTCTATGGATAGTGTCAGACTGCTGCCCGGTACCGCCTCCTTGTCCTGTGAACCGTTCAGATAATGTCCCTGAATACGTCCTACAGCATCACGCAGCAGAATCTGCTCTCCCTTCTGCCCTCGCAGGAACTCTTCGTACTGTTTTTCTATACCCTGCTTGCCTATATAGTTGCCTGGAGAATAATAGCTGTCACGTTCCAGGTCGCTCTTCGCAACCTCGCCCATATCGCCGAACAAATGGGCCGCAGCTTCGTAACGGTACAGTCTGAAGCTGTTGTCCTGAAGATAGAAGCCCTTGAACTGATACAGATTCTCGCCCAGCCTTGAAACCTCAGGCAATGTAAGCTGGCTCATGAAAACCTGCTGAGTATATCGTGAATAACCCGGATTTCTGATTCTGTCCCTGATTTCTTCCATTCTGGTGACAAAGAACTCGGGAGTGATGTCCAACATAGAGCAGAATGCCAATGTATCGAGCCTTCTTATCTCGTTGGTCACAACCATCACGTCATACGAAGGCTGATTGTCGACCACAATCCTGCCGCAGCGGTCATACATCACACCGCGTGCAGGGAGAATCTGCTTGTGCAGCAGTGCATTGTTCGATGCAGAATCCTTGTAATCGCTGTCAATGACCTGCAGATAGAGCAGACGGAAAATGTATGTCAGCACAACGATTACAACCAATGCGCTGAACAGATGCCGCCTGTTGTCATACTTTAAGTTTCTCACCTGTAACTCTTGCGGCGCTTCTCGCGCATAAGCAGTTCTACCAGAACCATCATAACGACCGACAGGAGAGTGCCTGCGGCTATTCTGATGACAATATTGAGAAATGTCGTACCGACTGATACCCGCAGCAGGACCGATGCGACATGAAACAGCAGAGCTCCTGTTGTAAGATACAGCACATACGGGCCGAAATCCATCAGTGCCAGTCCAGGTTCAAACTTCGTGCGGCGGTCGAACGAGGCATATAGTCTGAGAATTGAAGGTTGCAGGTAAGCCACAAGCGTCAGCGATGCAGCCTGAACGCCAGGAGTATTGACAAACAGATCTGAAATCAGGCCCATAGCAAATCCCCAAAGCATGCGTTGGGCGGGTGAGATGTCCGAATCCAGAATCAGGACGAAATACATTATGATTACTGGAGTTACCAAATGGAACAGACTGAATCTGTCCAGCAGAAGGACCTGGAGCAGAAGCAGTGATACACACCAGCAGAGCCTGCGAAGAAAAACCGTCATCATATCACTCCTCCTTATCAAGTTCAGGTAACTCGTCCATTCTAATGCCCTTGCATACATACACGAATCCGAGAGCACCGAAATCGACAGCCAGTCTTACACTGACCACGGGACTTTGACCGGGAACAGGACTTACCGATTCCACATATCCTACCGTCAGACCTTTAGGAAATGACTCCGAATAGCCACTCGTCACCACAGTGTCACCGACCGAAATACCCGACTGCGACGGCATATCGGTAAGAAGGGCATGATACAGATCTTCGGCATTCCAACGCAGGAATCCGAAGCTATCCAGTCCCAACACATTGCAGCTAATCTTGGTGTTGGTATTCAGCAGCGGCATTACCAAAGCATACTTTTCGCTCGTTCTGTATACGACACCGACGATGCCTCCGGATTCACATACACCCATTCCCTCAGTCAGACCGTCACGTTCTCCCTTGTCTATTGTGACATAATTCTGACTGCGATCCAGGACATTGTTTATCACCCTGGCCACTACTATATCACCTGCAATCATGGAATCGGCAGAAATCTCATCCATCCGGCTCAAGTCGCTATAGTAACGCAGTCTGTAAATCTCAGACTTAAGTGCAGCATTCTGTCGGACAAGCCGTTCATTTTCGTTACGAAGGCCAAAATAATCCGTCACCGACGAACTTATCCTGCTGATGGCTGCAGTCACCCGGCCGGCCGAAGTGAACACCACATTATCACGCAAAAAAGTATGGCGATGTATCAACGCCATACTTATCGCCTCCAACGCTATGAAAAGCAGAAGGAACCTAAGTTTGATTAACGCATCAAGCAGAGCACGCACTTTCCCAATGCAGGTCTTGTCCGGTGAAAACTACATCACATAAGGAACTGGAAACGATCCGCATTCTTCAGAGCGACACCCGTTCCTTTGGCAACACTTAGCAGAGGATCCTCGGCAACGTGGAACGGAATGTTGATTTTGGCCGTAAGACGCTTGTTCAAACCTCTGAGCAGGGCACCGCCACCAGCCAGATATATGCCATTATGTACAATGTCGGCATACAGTTCTGGTGGAGTATGTTCCAGAGCAGTCAGGACAGCGTTCTCAATTTTGCTAATTGAACGGTCCAAGCAATGCGCTACCTCCTGATAACAGACAGGAACAGACATCGGCAGCGCGGTAATTTTGTTAGGGCCATATACAATATAGTCATCGGGCGCCTCCTCACCAAGATCCGTCAGAGCAGAGCCGACATTCACTTTGATGCGCTCAGCCATACGTTCGCTGACCCTGACATTATGCTGACGACCCATGTATTCCTGAATGTCTGCAGTGAAGTCATCACCAGCCACTCGGATGGAACTGTTCGATACGATACCGCCGAGTGAAATGACTGCAATTTCTGTGCTGCCGCCACCTATGTCAACCACCATATTGCCTTCAGGAGCCTCAACATCAATACCGATACCGAGAGCTGCAGCCATCGGTTCGTAAAGAAGATGAACATCACGACCTCCGGCATGTTCAGCTGAGTCGCGGACAGCCCTGAGCTCGACCTCAGTACTGCCCGATGGAACTCCGATTACCATCTTGAAAGTCGGTGAAAAGAGATGGTGTCCCATATTCACCTTCTTTATCAGTCCGCGAATCATCTGTTCGCAGGCGTAAAAATCAGCAATAACGCCGTCGCGCAGAGGTCTGACAACCTTAATGAGGTCCTCTGATGCCTTGTCCTGCATAAGTTTTGCCTTGGAACCGACAGCAATCATCTTGTCGGACTTCTTGTCGAGAGCCACGATAGAAGGCTCGTTGACGACAATCTTATCCTTGTACATAATGATGGTGTTGGCGGTGCCAAGGTCCATCGCAAGTTCCTGGGTTAACGAAAAGAGTCCCACCTTGTAAATGCTTTATTGATAGGTTAGAAATTAATGCTTAAAGTGTCTGAAACCACTGACAGCCATCGACATATCATGCTTCTCGCAATAATCTACCGACTCCTGGTCACGGATTGAGCCACCCGGATGAATCACATTCTTCACACCGGCTTTATCGGCAAGTTCCACACAGTCCGGGAAGGGGAAGAAAGCGTCACTTGCCATAGCTGCACCATTCAGATCGAATCCGAACGAGTGAGCCTTGTCAACAGCCTGCTTCAGTGCATCGACTCTCGAAGTCTGACCTACGCCACTGGCAAGAAGCTGCTTGTTGCGGGCAAATACGATTGAATTGCTCTTGCTGTTCTTTACAATCTTGTTGGCAAATAGCATATCCTCGACTTCGGCTGCCGACGGGACACGCGATGTCACCATCTTCAGTTCTTCGGGAACCTCAATCTTGGTGTCCTTCTCCTGGAACAGGATGCCGTTCAGCGCAGTACGGAACTGTACCTTAGGCAACTGCTGCGGTTTGCGGACCAGGATGATACGGTTCTTCTTCTGTTCCAGTACCTCAAGAGCCTGCAGATCATAATCCGGAGCTATGATAACCTCGAAGAAAATCTCGTTCACCTTCTCTGCTGTTGCCTTGTCTACAGCCGTGTTGGTAATCAGCACACCTCCGAATGCGGATACGGGATCGCCGGCAAGAGCGTCGGTCCATGCGTCCAGAAGCACGGGGCGCGATGCCAGACCGCAAGCGTTGTTGTGCTTGAGAATGGCAAATGTAGTCTCGTCAAACTCGTCAATCAAATCAACTGCAGCAGCAATGTCAAGCAGATTGTTATACGAAATCTCCTTTCCATGCAGCTGTTCGAACATAGCATCGAAATTGCCGTAGAACAGACCTTTCTGATGCGGATTCTCGCCGTAGCGCAGTGAACGGTGGTCATCGGCAGCATAACGGAAATGGCCATCGCTGCCCTGACCGAAATAATTGTATATTGCACTGTCGTAGTACGAAGATACGGCAAAGGCCTCCTTTGCGAACCAGCGTCTCTGCTCAAGAGTAGTCTGCGCGCCGTTCATACTGAGGATATCTGCCAAAGGCTGATACTGTGCCTTGCTTGCCACAATAACCACATCGTTATAATTCTTGGCACCTGCACGGATAAGTGAAATACCGCCTATATCAATCTTTTCGATGATATCCTGGTTTGATGCGCCGCTGGCTACCGTCTCTTCGAACGGGTACAGGTCAACGATAACAAGGTCGATGGCCGGGATCTCATAAGTTGCCATCTGAGCGGCATCACCCTCCAGTTCCCTGCGACCCAGAATGCCTCCGAACACCTTCGGATGCAGAGTCTTGACACGACCGCCCAGAATTGACGGATAACCGGTCAGGTCCTCCACAGCCTGGCACGGCACGCCCAGAGACTCGATGAATTTCTGGGTTCCGCCGGTCGAAATAAGTTTCACCCCCGCTGCATTCAGCGCTTTGATAATCTCGTCAAGTCCGTCCTTGTGATAGACCGAGATAAGCGCAGAATTGATCTTCTTAATATCTGCCATTTGAATATTGTTGATTTATTTATGCGTTCTTTGCCTCGATAGCCTTGTTCATCTCATCAAGCTTCTGATCAGTTAGAGGATACTTGTAAATCAAATAACCGACAACGAGAAGCAGAAGTGCAGGAATTATAGTAGTGAACCACAGAATAGCATTCTGAACAGTATCATTATAGTCATTAAGTTTGGTGTAGTATGCATTTACAGGTGCACTGATAAATGATGCCAGGAATACTACGATAAATATGCCAAGGACAAGCTGCAGACATTTGTTCGCCTTAAACTCAACCCACATTTCGCCGAACGAAACAGGTTTCTCAGGCGTAGTGGTAATGTTTTCCTTACTTCCAAGGAAGCAGAAAGTCAGAAGGATGAAACCTACGATAGCAAAGATACAGGTAACTGTAAACCAGGCTCTAGGTTCAGTTGGCAGAGCAGACTGCTCACTTGCCAGATTGAAACCTATGATTCCCATTACAAGAGGAGTAATCCATCCCGCCAGCGAGAAGCCTGCCTTGAAAGCGACACCTGCAAGTGCGTTTACAGTAGCGGCAGGTCTGTTTCCTGTACGATATTCAGCCTCGGTAATCACCTCAGGGACCAGAGCCCACATCAGTGAACCGACAAGAAGTCCTACTCCTGTCAGAACCTTTGCAGACTGAACCAGAGTATTGCACTTCTCCACATCAAAGAATTTACCAATGACAAACAATACAATAAATCCTATAAGGCCAATCGAAAGGAGCAGGTAATACAGCCCCTTCTTGCCAAACCATCTTTTCAAAACCGGCATCGAAGGCAGAATAATGAAAGCTGGTATCGTACCTATTGCCATAAACACGGCCTGATTCCAGTCAACTGCTGTACCGACAATGATTGCAAGTCCGATGGGGAAGCCTGCCTGAACAATAATCTGACCGATGTTCGCGCAGACCATTCTGGTAGAAGTAAGTATCAGTACCTCGTCATTGTCACGAGTCATACTGGCCATAATCGAGCCGTATGGTATATTCACTACCGAATAAATCATACTGAGCAGTGTATAGCTGACGGTAGCGTAGACAATCTTCCATGTCATAGTCCATGATGCAGCTGCAGGAAGCATCAGGAGACAAGCAGCAACAGTCAAGGGAATACCGCCATAAAGCAGATATGTACGATACTTGCCTAATTTAGGATTATGATTGTCAATGTATTTGCCGACCACAGGACTCCAGAAGCAATCAAGAAGTCGGACTGCGAGAATCAATCCGCTGACAAAAGCAGGACTAATTTTCAATACTGTAGTAAGATACAGCATCAAAAAACACGCTACCGTCTGGAAAATAAGGTTTTGTGCAAGGTCACCGGATCCAAAACCAATCCTCTGCGCCCAACTTAGTTTGTAAAAGCCCTTTGACGAGTCAAGGGCAGCTGTCTGATTAGCCATATTATGAATATTAAAATTGTTACGTACTGCAAACTTAATGAAAATTTCTTTTCGGCATATTTGGCAGACAAAAAAAGACAAAAAGGGACTGACTCCGTTCACTCAGCAACGCTTCTGTGAACGGGGTCAGTCCCTTAACAACTGAAGTTATCAGTAAATTATCTTCTCTGCAACACCGTTGGTGAGTCGGATAACAATCTGGCCGGCCTCAACTGCATCGAGTTTGACACCATTCAGGTTGTAGAACTCTACATTAGCATCGGCTGCGATAACCTCAGCCTCAGACTTGATGTCATCAATCTTCTTCTGGACATCCTTGATAAGATCCTCATAATTCTTACTCGGATCGTACTCAGCGCTGTAGCCCATATTGAAGTGCTCCATAAAGAGGTGAGTCTTGTACTTGGTGTTGATGAATGTGATGTTGAGAGTACCCTCATAGTTGCCGGTGATGGTCTGCGGATCAAGCATAGCACCCTTCACATAAGTAGTCTCAAGGGTATCTTCATTAACAATCAGGTAAAGTTTGTCCTCCTTGCCGGTATCACCAGCTGAGCCGTCGTAGTGGGCGTCATTGGCGATGGTGTACTTACCTGCAGGAAGATCGGTGACAACCTGTGACAGTGTGAAGCCCGACTTCCAGTCTGCGTAGATGGAGCCCGGAACAGCACCGCCTTCAGGAGCGTAGGTACCTTCCTTGTAATTGCCCGGATTTACAGCGAAATCTGTATCGTATCTGGTGTAGATACTCCAGCCCGGGAATACGGTTGAAAGGGTGTCCTTCTCTCTGACTCTGTACTTCCAAGGTTTGAGCGGAGTATCCTGCTTGGCCTGATAGTACTCGATTTCACCCTGAGGATTGGTAGACTTGTCATACAGTGTACCTGTCAGATAGAAGTTCGGGTTAACAATGAAGCCGGTAGCGTCAATGCTGTCAACATTCTGATGAGCATTGAGCTTGGTGTAGATAGCCTTGACGGCCTCGAGCTTCAGCAGGGCTACGAGAGTAACGTCATCATCTTCAAGATCTTTGTAGAGGGCTGCAATGTCAGCATCCTTCAGCACATCATTGCCGAGCTTGTTGTTCATAGCAACCAGAGAATCGGCCTGGGCAGTCAGAGAAGGCATAGCCTCTGCAAGAGCGCAGGCAGCTACAAGAGCCTTGTTGGCGGCTACGAGAACATCGCCATCGGCTGTCTTGGAATCAATCTTCTTTGCCTCTGCGAGAGCAGCTTCCAGATTCTGGAACTTGACAGTATTGGAATACTTGCCCTTCAGGGCTGCAACAGCGCTCTCAGCCCTTGCAATGGTAGTTGTGAACTGCTTTACATTAGCGACGATGTCTGTTACTTCGGCCAGAGCGGTAGCCAGGACCTCTGCAGCAGCATCGTACTCACTTGGAGCCTGATGGCTCATAAGGAATGCCTTCGGCTCATAAGACTGGACAAGTACCTTGAAGTCTTCAAGAGACTTGCACTCCACATCAGCATTCTCGTTGATGAAAACAGTATCCTCGGTATATGCATCGACAACCTTCTTGTTGCAGATATATACGGTTGACTTCTTCTTGGTATCCTCCTTAAGGACATCGTTGGGATCGCCCCAGGAATACTCTATGAATGTAGGACCAGTGGTCTGTTTCTCGGTGAAGTCTGACGGGAAGTATTCGCCCTCTTCGCCGATAGCAGCGTGAAGGTTGCTGATTTCGACTGTATATACGCCGTCAAGTGTCGGTGCGCCCAAAAAAGCATCATCCGGAATGGAGAATGTAACCTGCTTCCCTACAGTCTCCGTCTCACGAGTAAGCATAACAGGCGATTCAGGATCGATGGCAACAGCGCCGCGACCGCCGTAGATCACGGCTATCAGAGTATTCTCCGGATCAGCAGGATCAATGTAGACGTTCTTGTCAAGATTGAAAGTCAGAGTACGCTGGTCGTTTCTGAGACCGAACGACTTGAATTCAGGATCTGCAGAGAGTACCGATGGCGGGAGATCCTCCATATTCGGAATTGGCTCGAATGTTGCAGGAAGAATCTGCTCATTCTCGAAATCCTTTATGTAACGGCCACCTGCCATAAATTCCTCATCGTCAAAGAAAGGATATTTGCTGCCGTTGTAACGCAGACGAAGTTCCTTTCCGAACTGGCTGTTGTTGAATGAAAGCATAGGCTCGGTTTCATCAGTCTCGAATCCATCCTCAAGCCAAATGTAGGCAAAACCGCCCTTCTGATACTCTACACTGACGATTTCCTTCTCCTCAATCTGTCCGTCCTTCTTGTATGTGACCTTGAAGGCTTCTTTCGGAACGACAACACGATTCAGATCCTTGGTAGCTGATATGTCAATCAGTGAGTCCATATTGGTCTCATAACCGAAGTCGATACGGATAATGTTACCGCTGCACTCGGCCGCACCGATGGTTGACTGGTAAATACCTATGTTATCAATATCGTAATTGGTACCGGGACCGCGGAATGACATACGAAGGAAGAAAGCATTCGGCTGGACAACCTTCGATGCCATAACAGTATCATAATGTACCAGACCCGATGATTCTTCCTGATCCCACTGCTTGCGGAACAGTTCGTCCTGCTCAGGAGTGAGCTTGTGTCTCAACGACTGGAAAATATTGTTCCATTTATATTTGGTGTTAGAACTCCAGGGGTGATCGCTGTTCTTTGGATATTCCCACTTCCACCAGCTGGAAAATGACTTCTGGCAGTACTGGTTCATCAGAGCTGAATCGCTGAAATAAGTCATATAAGTGTAACGTCTCCAGTGGTTGAGGTTCTCGTCGAGGGTATCCTTGTACTCGCCAATGGTTTGAATCCACTTGCTGGCATCAACCACGTATGTGAAAGTCGTTGAAAGGTCACCCATAACGAAAGGCTTCTCTGACTGGCTCCATCCGCGCATAAGTCTCATATCCAGATAAGCGGCTACTGTGTCAACGCGCATATAGAAACTTACACGGTATGAGTTGTGCTCAGGAAGAGGTCCAAGGCCGCGTACGAATACGCAGGCATCCCAGTCGTTGGCCTTTGATGTGTGGGTTCCGGTCTTCTGGGCGATATACCTCAGATAATAGCCCTCTGAATTGTCCACGCCAAGAGCGGCGAACTCATTGATATCAGTATCATCCAATTCGTTGAGAGCATACTCGTCCGGGCCATTTTCAGAATTGGAACGAGTGTAATCATCGATAGAATTGCGGAGTTCCACAAGAGTATCAATGAATACGGTCTGCTTGTCAGCAGGATCATACGGTGCAGGATCGCCGTAAGCATTGTCCTTATCATTCTCTTCGTGTGTAAGGACATAGAATTCAAATCCGTCAAGAGTACCGCGAACATACTCCGGATCTTCACTTGTGAATGCATCAATGCCGTCATTGAAATCCTCCCAGCCGTAAGTCTGGGTAGACTGGGCACCGGCACCCATAGACAGGAGCATTGCTGCTCCCGCAATAAGTAGATGTCTTTTTCCCATAAGCTATAAAAAAGTATAATTTGTTAAACAATAATGTTCATTTTGCATCCGACTGAATCTGTTCAGTCACAGCACTCCAGTTTGCGAAAGATTTTTATTGTGGCAAATATATGACATTTTTATTTAAGTTGCGTTAAAAATGTTTAATTATTAACGAACATCCTTTCATTCGGCTTTGGTGAATTGGGCAGTTCCCACTGCAGACGGAGTTCAATTACCCCTAATTTGATTTTAAAATTAACTGATGTGCGATTACATGGATACAACAGCGGATACAAGTTTGATTTTGAGTACATTTGTATCATTCTGAGAGAAGAGAGGATTATGGGAGTTTCTTATTTTTCGCGCAGTCTGAAAAAAGAAGGTCTGGTAAATCTTTACATACGCTATCGCAGGAACAAGATTGCCATAACCGTTCTGTCAGGTTTCAAAATCGATGTTATGTTCTGGAACGAAAGGAAGGGCGACATCGGGCTGCGCAAAAGCCTGGAAATCACCGACCAGATAAAGAACTCTCTGAGAAAGCTCCAGATGGATATGCTTCAGCTCCGTCAGCAAATAGAGACTGCCGACAGCAACGCTCCCGCCGGTCTTGGCAAAGACGAACTGCTTGACATAATCAACGCATTCCACGGAGTTACAAAGACAGATATGCTGTCCTATTGCCGTCAGGTTGTGAATGATATGAAGTCGGGCGAAAGACGCAGGAAAGGCAATGAGTTGTTCGCAAGAGAGACCATCAAGTCGTGGAATACATTCGCAAACTGTCTGGAACATTTCCTTGACTACTATAGAGAAAGGAAAGGTAAGGTTCTGACGTGGAATTCCTGCGACAAGGACACGCCTGTCATTTTCGTCCAGTTTCTCGAGTATTGCGGCTACAACGCAAAGACCAAGGACAAACTGATCAAAAATTTCAAGGCATTTGTGCGCTATGCAAAAAGCCAGGGCATCCATAACAATATAGAATGGATAGAGTACCTGGTAGGATACGACAGCAAAGTAATCCGCAGGGAGAGCACTACCAAAGTGTTCCTGACAGTTCAGGAAATACAAGCCCTGTACGATATGGAACTTGAGCACGGCTGTATGGAAGACAGAATCAGGGATGTATTCCTTGTCGGATGTTACACATGCCAGCGTGTATCTGACTATAACGGCCTGAAAAGAGAAAACTTCGCCACAACCAGACGCGGCACAAAGATAGTACGCATCACCCAGAAGAAGACAGATCAGACTGTTGCCATACCTATCCTGAACAACAACCTTCAGACAATAGCTGAAAAGTACGACTACAATCTGCCTGACGTTTGTGAGCAGGTATTGAACAAATATATCAAAAGACTGCTGAAACGTCTGTCTGCAACAGTTCCGTCGCTGGCCGAGGAATACCGGACCACTATCGTCAAGGCGGGTTCTGATGCGGAGAAGGCGGGACGTATGTCATTCAAGCGCGACAGCGACGGCAACATTCTAAGGCCCAAGTACGAACTTGTCAGCAGTCACACAGCCAGACGGACAGGCATAACCAACCTGTATCTGTCGGGCAAGTTCTCCGTCCGCCAGATGATGTCGATATCCGGTCACAAAACCGAAAGAGTGTTTTTTGATTATGTCCGTCTGACCGAAGAGGACAAGGCTGACGAAATAGCAAAAATAGCGGACAATGAGCAAGGACACAACGAAGATTTATTTTGACTTTATCATCAGCAGCTCTCTATATTATATATAAGGTGTAAATGGGCTTTCTGTTCCATTTCGCCAATTTTGTGGATACAGATTGGGATACAACAATCTGTAAGGTCATTGTATTACATCAGTTTATGTGTCGGATTGTGGTCACACCAGCACCCGAACCGTAGGACCGGTAATGCTTGACCCGGACAACAAGTCCTCCCTGCTTGAGAAGGGCGACCTGCGTCTCAACTCGGTGGTCGAGTCAACAGTCGAGACTGACATCGACAAACTGAACCAGTCTTATGACGTAAACAAGCAGAAGGTTATCAAGATC
>JAZUJU010000108.1:0-24701 GCA_045642985.1 Bacteroidaceae bacterium
TTCGGGAGATACCATACGGATTTCTCTTTCAAAGCCAGCCGGAGAAATACGCGTAACGGGACAGGACCATACCACCCTGTGCTCGCTCCGCAACACAGACTCGCTCCGATACGTGTTCGCTCCAACCGATTCCTACGCGCGAATCACCGCTTATTTCGATGACGGAACAGTAATCTACACAAATCCTTTTGCCCGATATGACAGCAGCTGTTCAGAGTCTCCATATAGGCTGACTCCTCACAGTGTGAACATTCCCCTCACTATTCTTTTCAATCTTCTTCTGCTCGGACTGCTTGTTCCATGCATTTACGCCATGCTGCATCTTTCCGTCAGGAAGAAACGCCGCTAAATAGTCGTAATCTGTTTTGAAATGTTTAACTTTGCGTCAAACTGACAGATGCAGATGAACGGGACAGAAAACAGCACATCGGCAGAGCCAATGGTTCTCCACACCGAAAATCTGGTGAAAAGATACGGCAAGCGCACCGTGGTCAACCATGTTTCCATCAATGTGAAACAAGGTGAGATAGTCGGCTTGCTCGGGCCCAACGGTGCCGGCAAGACAACATCGTTCTATATGACCACCGGTCTCATCACCCCAAACGAGGGCCGTATTTTTCTGAATGATGAGGACATAACCGAGTATCCTGTCTATATGCGCGCCAGAAAGGGCATCGGCTATCTCGCACAGGAGGCCAGCGTTTTCCGAAAGATGACAGTCGAGGACAACATTGCATCCGTTCTGGAACTTACCGGAAAGCCTGCTACATATCAGCGTGAAAAGCTGGAGAGCCTGATCGAGGAATTCAGTCTGCAGAAAGTACGCAAGAACCTTGGCGACAGACTTTCTGGCGGCGAGCGCAGACGTACCGAAATTGCACGCTGTCTGGCAATCGAGCCCAAGTTCATCATGCTTGACGAACCGTTTGCCGGTGTCGACCCGATCGCAGTGGAGGATATTCAGCAGATAGTATGGAAACTGAAATACCGCAACATAGGCATCCTCATCACAGACCATAACGTACACGAGACGCTCAGCATCACCGACCGCGCATATCTTCTATACGAGGGTCGTATACTGTTCCACGGCACTCCCGAGGAACTGGCCGCCAATCCTACAGTCAAGGCAAAATACCTGAGCCAGAGTTTCGAGCTGCATAAGAAAAGCTTCCAGCTCTGACGGCAGTCATGAGCGGAAGCCCTGTCTTACGGATACCTGTCTTCGGACGGTGTCCTATTTCTGTCTTATGAAAATGTTGATCGGAGTGCCGCTGAAGTTCCACTTCTCGCGGATCTTATTCTCAAGAAAGCGTTTGTACGGCTCCTTGACATACTGAGGCAGATTTGCAAAGAAGATGAATGACGGAACAACAGGTCCCTGCAGCTGCATGCAGTATTTGATCTTGATATACTTGCCTTTGATTGATGGTGGTGGATATGATTCGATGAGAGGCAGCATCTCGGCATTGAACTTGCCTGTTGACACATGCATGGAACGATGCTGGTAAACCTCCTTGGCCAGTTCAAGCACCTTCATTATGCGTTGCTTGTTAATTGCCGATGTGAACACAATGGGGAAGTCAGTGAAAGGAGCAAGACGCGAACATATAGCATCCTCGTAATTTCTCATGACAGTTGCGGAACGGTCTTCAATGAGATCCCACTTGTTCACTACAACCACCAGTCCCTTCTGATTCTTGAGAACGAGCGAAACGATGTTCAGATCCTGGCTCTCAATACCTCTGGTAGCGTCAAGCATCAGGATGCACACGTCGGAGTTCTCTATCGCACGGATGGAGCGCATTACAGAATAGAACTCCAGGTCCTCCTCCACCTTGCTCTTCTTGCGTATGCCGGCCGTATCAACCAGATAGAAATCAAAGCCGAACTTATCGTAACGGGTATAGATCGAGTCGCGAGTCGTTCCGGCAATGTCGGTAACAATGTGACGTTCCTCCCCGATGAATGCATTGACGATGGAGCTCTTTCCCACATTTGGACGACCGACCACCGCAAAGCGCGGTATAGCTGCTTCGGCCTCCTCGTCGGGTTTCTCCACGAGTTTGGATACGACCAGATCCAGCAGATCACCGGTACCTGTTCCGTTGGCGGCAGATATGGTGACAGGATCGCCCAGGCCCAGGCTGTAGAACTCAGCCGCGCCATACTGCAGTTCGTTGGAGTCCATCTTGTTGGCCACAAGGATGACTGGCGTTTTGGAACGTCTCAGTATGTCTCCAACCTCATCGTCAAGATCCGTCAGACCGTTACGGATATCGACAAGGAAAAGTATGAGATCCGCCTCCTCGATGGCAATCTGCACCTGCTTTCTGATTTCCTCCTCAAAGACATCGTCCGAATTCACTACCCAACCGCCGGTGTCAACGACAGAGAACTGACGTCCGCACCAGTCACAACGGCCATACTGACGGTCACGGGTCGTACCGGCCTCGTCATCGACGATAGCCTGACGGGTCTGTGTCAGTCTGTTGAACAATGTGGACTTGCCCACATTGGGACGACCTACGATAGCCACCAAATTTCCCATAGCAACTTGAATTATTGTGGATTATATCCGAAATTCGCCAATTCCCTGTCAGAACTGCGCCAATCCTTATCGACCTTGACGAACAGCTCCAGAAAAATCTTCTTGCCAAAGAATTTCTCCAGATCCTTGCGGGCTGACATTGCGACTTTCTTCATTGCACTACCCTCGTGACCGATAAGAATCGCCTTCTGTGATTCGCGCTCCACATAGATTACCGTATTAATGAGAATGCGGCTCCTGTTCTCCTTGAACTGTTCGACAACCACCTCTACAGAATAGGGAATCTCCTTTTCGTAGTTAAGAAGGATTTTCTCGCGAATAATCTCGGACACGAAAAAACGGGCCGGCTTGTCTGTCAGCTGATCCTTGTCAAAATATGGAGGTGAGGGAGGTATGAGCTCATATACGCGCTTGCGTACAAACTCCACTCCGAATCCGGTCTTCGCACAGATGGGAATGATTTCGGCATTCGGAAGCATAGCATGCCACGACTCGACCATTGACTCAAGCGATTCCTGATCGGACAGGTCTATCTTGTTTATCAGTACCAGAACGGGGACATCCAACTTTGCTACCTTGGTCAGAAAATCGGAATTCTTGTCTCCCTTCTCGACGACATCTGTCATATAGAGCAGCACGTCGGCATCGACCAGAGCGGATTCCGAGAAAGCAAGCATCGATTCCTGAAGCTTGTAGTTCGGTTTCAGCACACCAGGAGTATCTGAAAATACAATTTGTGTATCTTCAGTGTTTACAATACCCATTATGCGATGACGGGTGGTCTGAGCCTTGAAGGTGGCGATAGACAACTGTTCCCCAACCAGAAGGTTCATCAACGTAGACTTTCCGACATTCGGATTGCCTACAATATTCACGAAACCGGCCTTGTGCATAGCTTGTCAGCTCCAGATAAAAAAAAACGCATCGCGAGCGGTGCGTTTTCCTGATTTCAAATGGAATTACTCAGCAGCGACAGTCTCCTTTGCGACAGCAAGCTTGCCTCTGTAATAACCACACTCACCGCATACTGTATGATATACATACCATGCACCGCAGTTCGGGCAGATAGCCAGAGTCGGAGCAATAGCGTGATCATGGGATCTTCTCTTGGCAGTTCTTGTCTTTGACTGCCTTCTTTTAGGATGTGCCATTTTCTCTTAATTTAATTGTTATTATTTTAATCTTCAATATTCAAATCCTTGAGCTGGTCCCATCTGGTATCGACAGGTCCATTCTGCTCATCATCGCCCGGTTCCGGCGCAAGATGCCTGTTCAGTTGCTCAGTCATCTCCTTGTTGCACTTGCCCGGGGCATGAACATGCTTCAAAGGGATGGCCAGAGCTATGAACTCGTAGATGTACCACGAAACGTTGATAGTTCCTTCCTGTTCAGGAACGATAACGACATCGCCGTCATCCGCGAAATCAGCACCGAGGCGGACCTTCAGATCTCCGCTCGTTTCGATAGGAAGGCTCATGTCGTCAAGGCAGCGGTCGCACTGCACAATGGCATCGCCCTTGATATCGAAAAGCAGCAGATACTCTCCCTTTTCCTTTGTTACAGTGAGATTTACGGACAGATGACCATTACGGACCTCCTCTGCATCCAGTGCAGCAAAGAAGTCGCTGTCAATGGTCCACTGATATGAAGCTTCAGGATTCTCCTGACCTTTCAGATCAACCTTATATGCGCCCAATCTTCCCATCGAACAAATTTTTCGGGGCACAAAGATACAAATATTATTTCAACAGAGATATAAAAACTTGATTTTTTGAACAGGTCAGAGAGTTATACTCACTTTCCGAGTTCAATACGGAACACTGTTCCGCAGCCGATTTCCGATTTTTTAACGAAGATACGGCCTTTGTGATACTCCTCGACAATACGCTTTGCAAGAGACAGACCGAGTCCCCAACCGCGTTTCTTGGTCGTATAGCCCGGCATAAACACCGTCTTGAACGCATTCTTGGCTATGCCCTTGCCAGTATCTGATACCTCGATGTATGCGCGCTGCCCGTCGTCAAACAGTTCAACGGTCAGAGTGCCCTTACCGTCCATTGCATCAACGGCATTCTTGCACAGGTTCTCCACTACCCATTCGAACAACGGAGGATTTACCTTGGCGAACACCGGAGTGTCAGGAAACTTTCTTACAAATGATACGGTGGCTGGAGAGCGGTGCTCAATGTAGTTAAGCGCATGATCCAATACGTCACCAATATTTTCCGACTCAGGATCGGGCATCGAGCCGACCTTGGAAAAACGTTCCGCTATGGTTTCCAACCGGTTCACATCCTTGCTCATCTCATCAATGAGCTCGTCATCATACTTTTCCTTGAGCAGTTCGGTCCAGGCCATAAGCGATGATATCGGAGTGCCCAGCTGATGTGCGGTTTCCTTGGAAAGCCCCACCCATACACGGTTCTGTTCGGTCTTCTTGAAATTCAGAAGCGCCAGAATTGCGATGAGTACGAAAATCATCACAACAATAAGCTGGATATACGGATACACTGTCAAGCGGTTAAGCATCAGCGAATCGTCATAACAGACTTCGGTATAGGCGCCACTTCCGTCACGGTCATGATATATTCGGATGGAATTGCCCTTCTCGCGCATCTGTACCGCTTTTTTCGCAAGAAATGCTGCAGTATCCGCACCGGCAATGCGCACATTCAGGAAATCACGGACTTCGCCACTGTGGTCAAGTACGATGACTGGAATGGTATTGTTGCCCGAAAGGACAGACTGGACAAGGCTCAGGTCAGTATTGTCATCGGCTTCGTTGATGGCACGGTATGCTCCTGCAAAAATCTCCATCTTGTTATGTTCCTCGGTCTCAAGGTCCCTGACAAGAGAATGTGATACAAGAAGCGAGAAGATTGCTATCGCAATCGCAAAAAGCACAAGAAATGTCCTGATGTTCTTTATGTCCGAGATTCTGTTCATTCCACTTTCAAATCGGTCAACATGAAAAGAACGGAGCGGGTCCGATATTATTGTATGCCGAACAGTCGGCAGGCGTTGGCAGTCGTCTGCGAAGCGACTTCTTCGAGCGGGCACTCCCAGATATCAGCAAGCTTTCGGGCGGTATCGGCCATGAACGAAGGTTCATTGCGCCGGCCGCGGTTAGGCACAGGAGCCAGATAGGGGCAATCCGTCTCCAGAACGACTCTGTCGCGGGGAATAACCTTGAGAGCTTCGGGCAAAGACGATTTCCTGTATGTCAGCACTCCGCCTATGCCGAACATGAAGCCTTCGTATTCCATAAGTCGCAGGGCCTCCTCCCTGCCGTCCGAAAAGCAATGGAAAATGCCTCGAAGCGGTTCCGACCTGAAGCCGTCAAGTATTTCGCAAAGAGGAGTGAATGCACTGCGGGAGTGAATAAGTACCGGAAGGTCATATTCAAGTGCCCAGCCCAGCTGACGGACAAAGACCCGGGTCTGTCTGTCCAAAGTGTCCTGCTCCCAATAGAGATCAAGACCTATCTCGCCTATGGCCCGGAACAGTCTGTCTCCATTCTGATCAGCATCGAGAATAGACTTGAGCTGGCTCATCTCATCGTTGTAATGCTCTGAAATTTCAGTGGGATGGAGTCCGATGGCGGCATAACAGTTGTCAGGATATGCCTCACGGACACGAAGCAGATCATCAAGAGTCAGAAGATTGATTCCAGGCAATACAAAAGTATCGACTCCTGCCTTCTGAGCCCGCTCCATCACTTCAGGCAAATCGTTCGAGAATTCCTCAACGAACAGATGGGAATGGGTATCAATCAGTCTGCTCACCTTTTCTATAATAATAAATGATGCCGTATTCCCTGCACTTTTCTATACGTTCGCTACCCTGCTTGTCGGCAAAATAATGCTCGATGGAGTTCCACATCTCAAGTATCATAGCATCAACCGAAGGTCGCATACCTGCAACTTTCTGGAGAGACTCTTCAGTGAAGCGGCGCAGACTCTCATGCTGCTGATACTGCTCGTTGAAGAGATCATAGTGAACTGCTAGTTTGGCCATGGACGGATTATATACCGGTATGCCGCCGCGAGCTGTTCTTTCTCTCTCCCCGCGAATAACATTCTCGCACCAGCGCAGGACCGCAGTCTCCGTAGACAGATCGGGAAGTTCACTCATATCTTCGGGAAGGGAGTAATACGTACGGTCTGATGTCTTGAACTCATTTCTCTTGACACACATATTGAACACAAGAAGAAAATGAGTCACATACATCTTGGCCGTTTTGAAACGGTTCTGATACAGGTCGGAATGTGAGAACGCCATCTGTCTGCTGAGGTTTGCCAGATATTGGGTCTCGGCATTCTTATACTCATACAGCAGACGTTCGGCTTTAGTTAAGATATCAGGCGATATGACGGGAGCATAGTAATCCGAATATCGGATCTTGTCTATTGCGGTCTCCATCGTCCTTATACGGGCCGCATCTGTTCCCGGAAGCCGTCTGTATGGCATATATTATAATTCTCTGTTAATCAGGCCACTGACATATGCAGTCAGATTACTGAGCCTATTCTTGTCCACATCGAGGTCAGCGACACAGCCCATAGCCTCAGAAAAAAGTCCGTCTATGCGGCTCTGGCAGCGGGCGCGGACATCAAGCCTGTCATAAATGGAACGCACAGCATTGATCTTGGGCTGTTTGTCAGAACCATCATAAGACTCCCACCGGTCAAGTTCGGCATTGATGGCGGAATCGGCCAGATTGCGGGCCATTATGTAGAGATAAGTCTTCTTGTTGCAGACAATGTCGCCGCCTATGTTCTTGCCGAAGACTTTCGGATCGCCGTACACGTCGAGCATATCGTCCTGCAGTTGGAACGCCAGTCCCATCCTCTCTCCGAAACGGTAAAGTGCGTCAGCATCGGCTACGGGCGCCCCACCCATAACTGCACCTATCTTCAGTGCCGCAGCAGGGAGTACAGAAGTCTTCAACCGTATCATCTCCATATATTCCGCTTCGGTCACACGCTCACGGCTTTCGAATTCCATATCAAACTGCTGTCCGTCAACCACGCCCATAAAAGCCTCGTCTGCAATAGTCAGAACGGAGTCCCGATACTCGAAAGGAGCCTTTCTCAAGAAACGGAAGGCAATAAGCATCATACCGTCACCTGACAGAATAGCGGTATTTTCGTTCCATTTTCTATGAACGGTCGGCATACCGCGACGAATGTCTGCCCTGTCCATCACGTCATCGTGAAGAAGCGTGAAATTGTGAAAGATCTCCATCCCGGCCGCGACATCAAATGCAGACTCCACATCATCTTTGTATATGTTGTAGGCCATAAGCAGAAGAAGGGGTCTCATCCGCTTTCCTCCCAACGACAGGGCATAGCGCATCGGAGCATAAAGTCCTTCAGGCTGCTGCGGGATGTCTATCCTGCTGAGATGTTCCTGAAAACGGTTCAGAATTGTTGCCACACTATCCATATTGCCATCCGATATGATAAAAAAAGGGGCCGCTACGAGCCCCTTCTTATGTTTGAAATAACAGATTAGTTCAGCTTGAAGTTTACAGGTACGGTGAACTTTACACGTACCGGTTTGCCACGCTGCTCACCCGGAGTCCACTTAGGCATGCCGGAGATGACTCGCAGAGCCTCCTTATCGAGATACGGGTTGACGCTCTTGACAACTTCAGGTTCAACGATTGTTCCGTCTCTGTTGACGATGAACTGGATGAGTACACGGCCCTGGATATTGTTCTCACGACATACAGCCGGATACTTGATGTTCTTCTGCAGATACTGCATCAGTGCAGCCTGACCGCCCGGGAATTCCGGCATCTTCTCTACGACCATGAACGGAGCTTCCTCTTCCGGCTCTTCCTCGACAGCGATGTTGGCTATTTCCTTGATTTCGATATACTCGGTCTGGTCATCGGTTGAGGCAAGTGTAGTTTCCTCAATCTCGGCATCGTCCTCGACAATCTCAATGATCTCAGCTACTGTCACTGACTGTGGTGGAGGCGGAACCGTCTTCTTCTCAGGCAGTGTGATAGGCACCATTTCCTCTTCCAGTGTAACCTCAGCGGCGATAATACCACTCAGGTCAATCTTCTTGTCGCGCTGAGTCCACTCGAGTGCAACAAACAACACGGACAGAGCCACGACAAAACCAATCAGCAGTGCTGTTGATTTTCCTTTCTCAAGATCCGCTTTTTCCGATTTCTTGATTTCCATAATTCTATTATCGTTTTTTTCTTATTTTCGGTTGTTTCGCAAAAATAATGCTTTTTTCTTTGACAATGCCAAATTTCCATAATTTTTCTGAAAAAAGGAACAAAATGCCACGATTGCAAAATAAGCGGGACCGATATCCCGTTATCAGAGAAAATATCTATCTTCGCGAGAGGACTAGACAGACATTGAAAAAGAAGATATCGGCACTGGCAGCATTTCTTTTTCTGACGACGCTTCTGGGCGCACAGGAACAGATTTCCCCGTTCGGCTTTCTTGAGATGCCCCAATCATCACACGAAGCCGCGCTGGGAGGCCGCAACGTATCGGTGCTGTCGGGCGATCCGTCATTCGTCTACTCAAATCCGGCAACGCTTGCCGGGATAGGCAGACGGCGTCTCGGTCTGAATGTGCTGACCTGGATGTCCGGAACAACGGCAGCCGGAGCACAGTTCTGCGACACCGTGGGAAGGCGGGGAGCCTACTCGGTCAATGCCCGATATATTAATTATGGTGTGTCATCGATGACCGATCCGACCGGTACTGAAACCGGCACGTTCTCTTCGCGTGACATAGCTCTGGCAGGATCATACAGCTACAGACTCGGTGAAAGGCTCATAGGTGGAGTGTCCTTGAGAATGCTCTACTCCAAATACAGCTTCTATTCTTCTTTCGCCATGTCGGCAGACCTCGGTCTGCTGTACCACTCCAAATCGGGCAGATTCAACGCAGGAGTCTCATTCACCAACATAGGAGGACAACTGAAACCATTCACCGACATATACGAATATCTTCCGTTCGACATAACAGCCGGAGTTTCGTTCCGTCTGGAACACGCTCCGCTCCAGCTGTCATTCACGATGGACCGCCTAAACAAATGGAACAGCGGCGATTTCTATGCTCCCGAAGGTTCTCTGAGTGACGGAGAGATGCTGGCCAGACATATTATGCTGGGAGTTGACGTCCTGATAACGGACAGAATCTATGCCTCGCTGGGATACAATTTCCGCCATGCGGCCGAACTGTCCACCGCCGGGCACAAAGGTCTGACAGGATTCACCATCGGGGCAGGTGTCGATCTCAACAGAATATCGTTCGGCCTGTCATTCGGTAAATTTCAGGTATCCTCTTCATCTTTACTGTTTAATTTCGCATTGGACATATGAGAAAGATAATTATCGCCATTGACGGCCATTCGTCATGCGGAAAGAGCACGATGGCCAAGGCTCTTGCCAAACGTATCGGATACACATATGTGGATACCGGTGCCATGTATCGTGCCGTGACACTGTTCGCATTGCGCAATGGTCTGATACACGAGGACGGAATAGACACATTCACGCTGAAGCGCGAATTCTGCAACATCCGCATTTCATTCAGAACTAACCCGGACGGCAGCCAGTCAACACTGCTCAACGGTGAGAATGTGGAAAAGGAAATCCGAGGAATGGCTGTGTCTGAAAAGGTCAGTCCAATTTCCGCTCTTGATTTCGTACGCAGCGCACTGACAGCAAAGCAACGCGAAATGGGTGCCGCCAAGGGGGTTGTGATGGACGGGCGCGATATCGGAACCGCCGTCTATCCTGATGCGGAGCTGAAGGTATTCGTGACGGCGTCCGACAAGGTCAGGGCGCAGCGCAGATATGACGAGCTGAAGGCTAAAGGTACCAGCACCACCCTTGCCGAAGTCCTGAAGAATGTCCAGGAACGCGATTACATCGATTCGCACCGTGAAATCGCGCCACTCAGGCAGGCTGACGATGCCATTGTACTGGATAACAGCAATATGACTTTTGCCGAGCAGGACGAATGGCTCTATTCCAGATACCTTGAAGCTGCCGGTAAAGACTGACGCCTCCCTTCCGTACGCGTAGAATGAGAATAGAGATAGACAAGGATTCCGGATTCTGCTTCGGTGTGCTGTCCGCTATAGGAAAGGCCGAAGACGAACTGCGTAGAGGCGAAGGGCTCTACTGCCTGGGAGACATCGTACACAACGGAATGGAGTGCAGCAGGCTTTCCGGAATGGGACTGAAGACAATCAGTCACCAGCAGTTCGGAGAGCTCCGCGACTCTCGTGTACTCCTACGGGCGCATGGTGAACCGCCGTCAACCTACCGCATTGCCCAAGCCGGCGGCATCACGCTTATTGATGCCACCTGTCCCGTTGTACTCAAACTGCAGCAGCGCATACGCGACCAGTACGAAAAACTGGACAGAAGCCGACAGCAGATTGTAATCTACGGTCAGAAAGGACATGCCGAAGTCCTCGGACTTGTCGGACAGACCGAGGGAAACGCAATCGTGATAGAATCGGCAGATGACATCTCCGGAATTGATTTCGGGCGTGACATCTTTCTTTACTCACAGACGACCAAATCAGTCGACGGTTACCGGAAAGTTATTGAGACTTTTCAGGACAGAATGCACTCCGGAGCTGTTCTGACCCATTTCAACACTATCTGCGGACAGGTATCTCACCGTCGCGAGAACATACGTCAGTTTGCGGCATCCCATCAGGTCATCCTGTTTGTCAGCGGACAGAAAAGTTCAAACGGAAAGGTCCTTCTGAATGAATGCCTGTCGGTAAACCCGCGCACATTCTCCATAGAAGGACCTGATGACATTACCCCCGAAATGCTGCACGATACCGACAGCATAGGAATCTGCGGTGCAACCTCCACGCCGAAATGGCTGATGGAACAGTGCCGTCAGAGACTGTTGGATTCCCTGTAGACATCAAGAAGCTGCCTGGCTGCGACGAATGAAGTCTGACGGCCACACAGGACCTCCTGCTCCTTAATCTCTATCAGTTTCTCTATCACGGGATTCTGATAGAAACTGTTGCGCAGACTCTCGTTGATGGTTTCGTACATCCAGTACTTGGCCTGTTCGTTACGACGGGCCTCAAAGTAGCCGTTCTTCTTGACAAAATCGATGTAAGCCCACACCATATCCCATACTTCCTTGATCCTGAGATCGTAGAATCCGGAATATGTGACGACCTGAGGAGTCCATCCGCTCTCGGGTGCCGGGAACAGATGAAGCGCATTGCGGAAATGGCTTGCAGCAAGTTCCGACTTCTCCGCGTTGTCACCGTCTGCTTTGTTTATGACAATGCCGTCAGCCATCTCCATTATGCCGCGCTTGATGCCCTGAAGCTCATCTCCGGTACCGGCCAGCTGTATCAGCATAAAGAAATCTACCATCGAATGACAGGCCGTCTCACTCTGCCCCACTCCGACGGTTTCGACGAAAATCTTGTCGTAACCGGCAGCCTCGCAGAGTACAATGGTCTCGCGTGTCTTCCGCGCCACACCACCCAGACTTCCTGCCGAAGGACTGGGACGGATAAATGCCGACGGATGAATGGACAGCCTCTCCATTCTGGTCTTGTCGCCCAGTATGCTGCCTTTGCTGCGCTCCGAACTCGGGTCGATTGCAAGCACCGCAAGTTTGCCTCCATCCTTCAGCACATGCAGGCCGAAAGCATCGATTGATGTGCTCTTGCCAGCGCCAGGCACACCGCTGATACCGATACGCACTGAATTGCCGGAATATGGCAGGCATTTCTCGATGACCTCCTGGGCTATAGCCTGATCCTCGGGGAGCAGGCTCTCCACCAGTGTAACGGCCCGGCTGAGAATGGACACGTTACCTTTCAATATGCCGTCTACATATTCAGCCACCGACAGCTTGGACTGACGTTTGAACTGTCTTCCCTTCAGATACGGATTAATGGTCGAAGGCTGTTCAATGCCTTTATTGACCGTCAGTCCCCTGTACTCGGGATCATTTTCCGGATGCTCCATAATCTTTCTGCTA
Organism: Bacteroidaceae bacterium; assembly: GCA_045642985.1. Lineage (GTDB taxonomy): Bacteria > Bacteroidota > Bacteroidia > Bacteroidales > Bacteroidaceae > Colenecus. Next base: position 12,571 of record JAZUJU010000108.1, read on the forward strand.
TAGTTTTTTTTCTGCCGACGGCAAAGATAGGCAAAATCAGGCGCCCATGCCATTGATCATCACAATCACTCCGATATAGATGGCTATGCCCAGCAAGTCGTTAGTAATCTGAACAAACGGTCCGGTGGCGATGGCGGGATCGATGTTAATCTTTTCGAATAGAAGCGGCAGCAGTGTTCCCCATAAGGTTCCGACAACCACCAGAATAAACATGCTGACCGGAACGGCCCATGTAACAGGGGCGCCTATTCCGAACTTGAATATATTGTAACAGAGTACTATTCCCGATAGGACCAGAGCGTTCATGAACGCCACTAAAGACTCTTTGAATACCTGTCTCCAGATATTTGAAACATTCAGAGAGCCGTTTGCCAGACCCTGTACCACCAGAGCTGATGACTGAGTTCCGACATTACCGCCGGTACCGCCAATCAGAGGGATAAAGAGCAGCAGGCCGGCATAGGTTGCGAAGGTGTTCTCAAACTTTCCGAGAAGCATTGAATTGGCTATACCGCCGAGCATACCGATCAGCAGCCACGGGATACGCGAGGTCATCTGCCGCCAGGCACTGTCCGCCGTCTCGACGTCACCGGTAATACCCGAAGCCATCTGATAGTCGTGCTCCTGCTGGTCACGCAACTCATCGATGACATCATCAACCGTTATCTGTCCCTGCAATCTGCCAATACTGTCAATAACAGGAACGGCAACAAGGTCGTACTTCTCTATCATCTGAACCACGTCTTCTATGGGAGTGTCAACCTTAGTTGAGAACAGGTTCTCGTCCATGACATACTTTACCTTCGATACGGACGGATTCGTTATCATCTTCTTGAGCGGGAAAACCCCCTGCAGACGGCCATCGTCATCGACTACATACACATTGTATATCTCGTCCATATCCTCAGCCTGCTTGCGCATCTCGACCAGACACTCAGGCATACTGAGATTTTCGTTCACCACAACCATTTCCGTACCCATCAGACCACCTGCAGTGTTCTCGTCGTACTGCATCAGGTCAACGATGTCGCTTGCCTGTTCGATATCCTCGATATGCGAGAGGACCTCCTCCTGCTTGTCCTCGTCCATCTCCTGGATGATATCGACGGCGTCGTCGGTATCCATGTTCTCAATCAGGTCCTTTGCGATGGTCTCCGAAGGGAGAAGGTCAAGATATTCGCGGCGGACATCCTCATCCATCTCGATAAGGACATCTGCGGCCGTCTCATTGTCAAGGAGTCCATAGATGAATCTGGCCTCCTCAATATCGAGCTCGTTGCACAGTTCAGCAATGTCGGCCGGATGCAGATCCTCAAAAAGCGCTCTCAGTTCCGAGTCGTTTCTGTTCTCGATGAGAGTCTTTACATTATCCAGAAATTCCCTCTCCATTTCAGTGCAGATTAATCTTTTCCACTAAATTAGCCAACTCAATGAAATCCTTGACAGACAACTGTTCAGGACGTTTGTCAAGCCACTGGCATTCCGGCAGCAGCGCATCCTTTTCAAGGCACTGTCTGATAGAATTCCTCAGCATCTTACGCCGTTGGTTGAATGTGCCCTTAACTATTCTGCGGAACAGATCGGGGTTGCAGTCAAGCGACGTCCTGCCGTTTCTGGTCAGACGGATAACGGCGCTATGGACCTTTGGCGGCGGGTTGAAAACCTCAGGGCGTACGGTAAAGAGATATTCGGCATCATACCATGCCTGCACGAACACGCTCAGTATGCCATAAGCCTTGTTGCCAGGAGTGGCGCAGATACGCTGGGCAACCTCTCTCTGAACCATACCCGTACAGCATGGTATCAGTTCCCTGTTGTCAAGCATCTTGAAGAATATCTGCGACGAGATGTTGTAGGGATAGTTTCCTGTCAGTACAAATTCCTTTCCATCGAATGTCTGCGACAGATCGAGACGCAGGAAATCACCCTCGATGAGGTTTTCGCCAAATTCGGGATACTCCTTACGCAGATACGCGACCGACTCGCGGTCAAGTTCAACCGCCTTGAACGGCCTTTCCTTTTTAATGAGGAATTGTGTCAGGACTCCTGTTCCCGGCCCTACTTCAAGAACAGGAATAGTGGAAATGCAATCCACCGTATCCGCTATGGCACCGGCAATTCCCAAATCTGTCAGGAAATGCTGGCCTAATGCCTTTTTCGGTCTTACTGTCCGCATCCGGGTCGTCCATACAATGGTTGCTTTGGTCCTCAATGGCACAAAAAACATCAGATAAATTGGCTGTCAGTGAAATATCCGCTAATTTTGCCAATGTTCCGTGCGGTCACAGATTTTCTATGACTGTGCAAAATTACGTAAACTATCCAAAAAACCGACTTTTAGGATGAAAAAGATTCTTTCCAACGGAATCAAGGTTGCCGTTTCTCTGATAATTTCCGCAGCAGTCCTGTACCTGGTATATAAGGACTACGACTTTTCTGAATTCAGAGAAGGGATTTCAGGCATTAAAGTCGGTTGGCTCATAGCGGCACTTGCCTTCAGCATAGTGGGTCCGCTGCTACGCGGCATGCGGTGGAACCTGCTTCTTGATCCGGTAGGATGCCGTGTACCCGAGCGCGATGCTATACTGACAGTATTTACCGGCTATGCAGCCAACATAATAATACCGAGAATTGGGGAAATATCACGCTGTGCAATTCTGGAGAGCAAGAACAAGGTGCCTTTCAGCAAGAGTTTCGGAACACTTGTTGCAGAGCGTTTCATAGATTTCATACTCCTTCTGCTTATTACCGTTTCGACTGTCTGCATACAGAGCGGTATGTTCGTGGACCTGTTCTCAGGCAAGGCCAACATCTCGGGGAATGTCGAAACCGTACAGGCCGAAGCGGTTTCTGATGCCGGAGCATCACATCTGTGGCTCTGGATAGCCGCAGCCGCACTCTTGGCAATCCTATGGATAATCGGACGCAAGTTCAATCTCCGGAAACGCATCGTAGGTTTTGCAAAAGGTTTCTGGGAAGGATTCATCGCACTGAAGGACGTGCAGCATCTGCCTCTCTTCATTATCTATTCGATAGGTATCTGGGTATGCTACTATCTGGAGATGTATCTGGCCTTCTTCTGCATTGACTCCATAGCCGGCGTCGGTGCAATGGCCGGTCTGGTCTGTTTCGTATCAGGCAGTATTGCGGTACTTGTACCCACTCCAAACGGTGCCGGTCCCTGGCATTTCGCCATTACAAGCATGCTTTTTCTCTATGGAGTAAGCCTGACCGATGCCCAGACTTTCGCGCTAGTCCTCCACACCGCTCAGACAGCGACCTACCTGCTGGCCGGAGCATTGGCTTGGGTTGCCCTCCAGATGGTAAAACGCAGCTAACCTGCAAAAAAGAGTCACATTTGTTCACATTATTGGAATTTATTGACTTTATTTGCATTTAACTTTTGATAACAGTTACATTATGAGTGACCAGGAAACAGTAAATCCAGTACAGGATGAACTTAAGAACGAGATGACCGCAGATGCCGTACAGGCAGCAGAAGACACGGTCGAAAGCGCTGTAGAACAGCCAGTTGAGACAGAAAGTAAGGCTGATGGGACAGAAGAGGCCCCAATCATACAGCAGCCCAAGTCAATTGACGAAGTTATCGCCAGGCTGCAGGAGATTGTGAACGACCCTACAAATTCGCCCCGTCAGGAACTTGATATGCTCAAACAATGCTTCTACCGTTATGCAAAGGCCGCACAGGATGCTGCCCTGCAGGAATTCATTGACGGTGGCGGCTCGGAACAGGATTTCACACCTATGCCTGATCCGGCCGAGGAGCAGTACAGAAAGCTTATGAACATAATACGCGAAAAGCGTGCGGCCGCACAGGAAGCACTCGAAGCTTTCCGTCAGGAGAATTACAAGCGCAAACTCGATATTCTGGAACGTTTCAAGACTCTGATTGAAAAATCCAACACGGAGTCTACATCATACAACGATTTCCGCGCACTGCTTCAGGAATGGAAGGACATCAAGGAAGTACCTGCCGACAAGGCGTCCGAACTTTGGAAATCTTTCCAGCAGTATGCAGAACAGTTCTATGACATTCAGAAACTCAATGCAGAGTTCCGCGAATACGACTTCAAGAAGAATCTCGAAGCCAAAATCAGACTTTGCGAGCAGGCCGAAGCACTCGCTGCGGAGCCTGACGTAATTTCCGCATTCCACCAGTTACAGAAACTGCATCAGGAATACCGTGAGATCGGACCCGTTGCCAAGGAATCGCGCGAAGAGGTTTGGAACCGTTTCAAAGCAGCTTCAACTATCATCAACCGTAACCATCAGCAGCATTTCGACGAACTCAAGAAGAACGAGCAGGAGAATCTGGATCAGAAGACTGTAATCTGTGAAGTTATTGAAAGCATCGACTACTCCACTCTGACCAGATATCAGGACTGGAACGAGAAGACGAAGGAGATAATCGCACTGCAGGAAAAATGGAGAGGAATAGGTCGTGCTCCACAGAAGCACAACACTAAGATATTCGAGCGTTTCCGCGCCGCCTGTGACCAGTTCTTCAACAATAAGGCAGAGTTCTTCAAGCAGTCAAAGGAGGGTATGGGTCAGAATCTGGAAAAGAAGACCAGCCTGTGCGAACAGGTGGAAGCTCTTAAAGACAGCACCGAATGGAAGGCAACCGCTGAAAAGATATCAGCTCTCCGCGAGGAATGGAAACAGATAGGACCTGTCGCAAAGAAGTATTCGGCAAACATCTGGAAGCGTTTCAACGATGCCTGCGACGCATTCTTTGAGAAGCGGAACAGCACACTGAACAGCCAGCGTTCCGAAGAGAGCGCCAACCTGAAGGCCAAGAAGGAGATTCTCGAAAAGCTCAGTTCATTCGATCCATCCACACTCTCGGAAGACGATGAAAGGGAAATCCGCGAACTGATGGCCCAGTGGAACAGTATTGGTCATGTACCGTTCAAGATGAAAGATGCCATTGCCCAGGAATACAGAAGACTGCGCGACATAATCTCTACGACAGTTGACCTCAGGGATAACGGACACCGCCAGAACGGAAGGAATTTCCGCAGCGAATCAGCATCTCTGGCAGACAAGCTTACTCGCCAGTATGAAGCTCTCAAGGCTGAGATACATACATACGAGAACAATCTCGGATTCCTCAGCGCAGCCAGCAAGAAAGGCGGTGAGCTTGTCGACAGCATTCAGGAGAAGATTCTAAAGCTCAAGCAGGAAGCCTCCGAGATGCTCGCTCAGATTAAGGCCATGAATGCAGAGAAAGAGAACGAAGAGAAGGAAGGCGAGGAGTAATCCAGACTTACATTTATTTGATCAGCCGGATTCAATTTACTTTGAGTCCGGCTTTTTTCTGCTTGTGACACAGTGTTCACAACAGGGGATAAACAAATCACAGCAGCGGACAGACATTTCACAGCTTCTGGCAGGCTAATACGCTGAACGGGACTATCTTAGCGGAGTGTATTATTAACTTAAACTTTTACCAGATGAGAAAATCTATTTTATTTCCAATGACACTACTTCTCGTCACATCCTGCGAGAAGACAGTACTTAACGTTAATGAAGCCGGTCCGGTCACGGAGCAGGAAATTCAATTGTCAACACGAAGTTCGGGCGGAGTGGAGCCCTGCTATCCGTTATCCGTAATGGCTTTTGCTCCTGACGGAGAACTGACCGCCAGCCAGACTATTTCAAATGCAGAACAGAGCTTGTCGCTCAAACTCCCCGGAGGGCAGGAATACAGCATTGTAGCCTTCTCTGATTTGGGTGACGAGTACGTATTGCCTGCAAAAATCTCAAAGACTTCTGCCATTACCATGAAATCGTCTGACGCCACAGCTTCCATTCCTCTGCAGCACGGAATAACTTCAATCAGCCCCACCGAACAGGAAACGGATGTGACAATCGGAATGAATCACTGTGTCGCATCCGTTAATGTTACCCTGTCACAACTGCCTGAGTCTTGTAAATCGGTATGCGTTGAGATAAATAATGTATCGAAGGGCATCTTGTTTGACGGTACTTTGCAGAGCAGCGCAATAGCACACATCGACTGTATCAGGAAAGAGAGCAGATGGGAATCAGGAACAGAATATCTGTTTCCGTCAGACAACGAGCAGACAGTCTTTACCATTACTTACACAGACGGTGACGGCGAGCATTCATGCACAGTCACATACGTCGGCAAACTGAAAGGCGGCACACCTTATAATATAAACGGAACCTACACTGATGGCAGCATTATTGTAAGCGGAGACATTTTCGTCACAAGTTGGAATCAGTCCACTGACCTGGACTTCAAGTTCGGACCGGCAATCAGCCCGACAATATACGAAAACGAAGCCGGAGGTGATGAAAATCTGTTCCGCGTCAGTCAGATTCCGACGCCCGGCAGTGTCTGGGAAAATCATGTGGTAGCATTGGTTGAGGAAAAGTCTGATAAGGCAGCAACTCTCACACTTATCAGTCTGAAGGATTGGGATGGGATGACAGCAGCCACAAATGCAGCCACTCCCACTATGGCAGCAGATGCCGCAAAGATCTATCAGGAAGGTAAAATCGGGAGCTGGTCGATTCCGACCGAAGAGGAAGCACGCGCCCTGTTCAACGCATATAACCAGTATCCTATTGCGATGGCCATTTCACAGGCAGGCGGAGACGAAATCATACTTCAGAACGGAAGTGAGAATGTCAGATACCTGTGCGCCGAAGCTGCAAGAACATACAGTTTCAAGGTAAACAGTGTACTGAATGCCGGTGCGACATCAAAGAATTATCACCTGCGACTGGTCAGGAAAATCGAAGTCATGCTTAAGTAGAAAGCCGTAGGGACTAATAGGCAAAAGCAATAAAAAACCGGAGCGGGTCACTTAGTTTACATCTGTGAACCGCGCCGGTTAATCATTACCCAATCTATTCCGGCCATTCGAAATCAAAACGTTCGATATCCTCTTCGACCAATGGATTGCCGGTCTGAACCTCTATGAACGTAAGTTCGGTCAAAGCCTTGATGGCATGAAAATGCTCAACGGGAACGACCACTGTCTCTCCTGCTCTGACCTTGCGTACAGTACCGTCAAATGCGAACAGTCCCTCGCCTTGCACAAATGTCCAGACTTCAGACCTGTGATGGTGAATCTGGTAGGAAATGTTTTTCCCGACTTTCAAGGTGATGCTCTTGGTGAGTGAATGACGGCCGTCAGCATATACTGAATCGTCGAGTACGCGGTAAGTACCCCACCGGCGTTCCTCGTACATAGGGCGATGTCCCAAACCTACAACATACTGTTTGATATCTTCGGTCTCCTCCTTGGCGCAGACCAATATTCCGTCAGGACTTGCAGCTACGACAAGATCGGAAACGCCGTTTACGAATATCGGATACTGAAGTTCATTGACCACATGGGTATTGCAGCATTTGGGACCTAATACAGCATTCCCCGTCACCGGACTGGTCAGCTCACCGGTAAGCGTATTCCAGGTTCCCAGATCCTTCCATTCACCTGTAAACGAAACGACAGCGACAGACTTGGCCTTCTCCACCACTTCGTAATCGAAACTTATTTTCGGAAATTCGGTATAACGGCTGCGGGTTTCCTCAAAACTGCCTGCCAGCATATACTTTCTGACAATATTCATCAGATAGCCCAGTCGGAATGCAAAGACTCCTCCATTCCACAATGCGCCCTGGGCAAGCAGTTCTACAGCCACTTCTACAGTGGGCTTCTCTGTGAACCTGCGTACGGTACTGTACCCGTCGCAGCTGACATCAGGAACTATATATCCGTACTTGGGTGAAGGATATGTTGGCGTTATTCCCATCAGCACCAGATCAGCGACATTGCCGCTTACGGCATCTGCCATCCTGCGCACGGTCTGAAAATAGCCTGCCTCGGTATATGGATCGCACGGCATTATCACCACGATCTCATCGTCTGAACATTGTTTGAATAACGACAGGTATGACGATGCAAGTGCAATAGCAGGAAATGTGTCCCTCCTTTCCGGTTCAGTTACCATCGATACATCATCGCCCAACTGATTCACGATTATGTCCTTCTGTGACACATTTGTCGCAACAGTGATGTTTTCTGCCAGACCTGCCTCCGCAGCCTGACGCACCACACGCTGTAACATCGATTCCCGCTCGCCATCGGCTCTCTCCAAAAGAGGCAGGAACTGTTTGCTTCTGGCATCATTGCTGAGCGGCCAAAGCCTTTTCCCCGATCCTCCGGACAATAAAATCAGCTGCATAAAAAGGAAAAATTAATCAATGTATCCGTAACGTTTCTTGTCTTCAATAAGTTTGAGCAGATACTGCCCGTACTGATTCTTCAGCATCGGCTGGGCGAGTTCACGCATCTTCACGTCGTCAATCCAACCTCTACTATAGGCAATACCCTCCAGACAGGCGACCTTCAGGCCCTGACGTTTCTCAAGCACTTCGATATAAGTCGATGCCTCGCTCAAGGAATCGTGAGTCCCGGTATCAAGCCAGGCGAAACCACGTCCTAATGTCTGGACCATAAGTTCTCCGTCTTCCAGGAAGCGCTGGTTGACAGTGGTGATTTCGTACTCACCGCGAGCAGACGGACTGATATTACGTGCGACATCCACTACTTTGTTAGGATAGAAATACAGACCAACCACAGCATAATTGCTCTTTGGAGATTTCGGCTTCTCCTCAATTGAGAGACACTTGCCGTCCTTGTCAAACTCGGCTACTCCATACCGTTCGGGATCGGTAACCCAATAACCGAAAACAGTGGCCTTCCCATCCTGTTCTGCGGTACGAACAGCTTCGCGAAGCATTCTTGAGAAACCGGCTCCCTGAAATATATTGTCGCCCAAAACCAGACAGGCGCAATCGCTGCCAATGAAATCAGCGCCAATGGTAAATGCCTGAGCAAGCCCGTCTGGACTGGGTTGTTCGGCATATTCGAAACGCACGCCGAAGTCCGATCCATCTCCGAGAAGCCGTCTGAAACCCGGCAGGTCAAATGGAGTAGAGATTATCAGTATCTCTCTGATTCCGGCCAGCATAAGCACCGATATCGGATAATAGATCATCGGCTTGTCATAAATCGGCATCAGTTGTTTGCTGATTCCTTTTGTTATCGGATAAAGCCTTGTGCCTGATCCGCCGGCTAATACGATGCCTTTCATATTTGAAAATATTTAATTTACTTACCTTTCAGGTTCTCTATGCATCGGCGCAGACTTTCTGTCCAGTATGGCACTTTTACGCCGAAAACCTCTTTTATCTTCGTCTTGTCAAGAACAGAATATGAGGGCCGCATTACAGGGCTCGGAAATTCACTGCTGTGACATGGTTCTACGTCACACAAGGTAGGTTCAATACCGCTTGCCACACGCAACTCATTGTCAATCTGCTGAATCATCTTTGTAAAGTCGAACCAGGAGCACACGCCCTCATTGGAGAAGTGATAAATTCCGCAATTCCCGTTTCCATTGGTCTTGTAGTCTTCCAATATCCTTTCAACTGCAAGCGCCAGATCCAGCGCATAGGTCGGAGTTCCGACCTGATCAAAAACGACCTTCAGCACAGGCTTAGATGCTGTTAGTGAAAGCATGGTCTTGCAGAAATTCCGGCCAAACTCTGAATACAGCCAGGCTGTACGTATTATCACACTGTCACTACCTGCTGCCTGTATTTTCTTCTCGCCATGTAGTTTGGTCAGACCGTACACTCCTGTAGGAGTCCCTTGCTGCTCCTCGCGGCAGGGGACATTATATGGTTCACGACCGAATACATAATCAGTAGATATGTGGATGAGCAGGCCGCCGACCTCCTTCATCACAACTGCAAGATTCTCAGGAGCATCAGCATTCAGTTTCTCTGCAAGTGCATAATTTGACTCGGCCGCATCAACATTCGTATATGCGGCACAGTTGACAATTGCGCGAACTCCATTCCCAATGACAATCTTACGGACAGCATCAATATCAGTAATATCCAGATATACCGTTTCAAGACCATCCGACTGGCAGACATCAGTGAATATATAGTTGTCACCACTTTCGCGTGACACTATGCGCATCTCATTGCCTAACTGTCCGTTGGCCCCTGTAACGAGAATATTCATATCAATACAGATTTACGTCTATAGAGAACGGACTGTCAAAATCCTTCAACGCGGGATAGAGAGTATCCTTTAGGCTGAGCAGAGCTTTCTCCGTGCCGATGCGCCAGTCAATACCGAGGGACTTGTCCTGTATTGAGATTCCGCCATCAGACTCAGGATGATAGAATTCATCGCACTTGTATTGAAAGACTGCAACATCGCTCAAGACTGCGAAACCGTGAGCCATTCCTCTTGCCACAAAGCATTGTCTGTGATTATCTTCAGACAATTCAACGGCCACATGTCTGCCATACGTACGGCTGCCCTTACGGATGTCTACTACGACATCAAGCACTTTGCCCCGGACACAGCGTAAAAGCTTGCTTTGTGCAAACGGAGGACGCTGAAAGTGAAGACCGCGCATCACTCCGTACGAGGACATGGACTCATTATCCTGAACGAATGTGACATCATGACCTAACACCGGTACGACTTTGGCATCGAACTCACGTTGACTGAACGACTCAAAGAAATAGCCTCTTTCATCGCCGAACACTTTCGGCTCAAGTATGAGCACGCCATCAATTTCAGTCCTGATCACATTCATAATAAACTGTATTTTACAGGTTTAACGGTCTTTGTACATATCTTCATAATACTTCAGATAGTCTCCACTGGTAACATTGTCCATCCATTCCTGATTATCAAGATACCATCGCACTGTCCTCTCAATACCCTCCTCAAACTGTAACGAAGGCTCCCAGCCGAGTTCACGCTGCAGTTTGCTGCTGTCAATAGCATAGCGCAGATCATGACCGGCGCGATCCGTGACATAAGTAATCAGATCCATATCCTCTCCTTCCCTGCGTCCGAGCAGACGGTCAACGGTATTGACCAAGACTTTTATTATGTCGATATTCTTCCATTCATTGAAACCACCGATATTATATGTCTCAGCAATATTTCCCCTATGGAAAATGACATCTATGGCACGGGCATGATCCTCTACATACAGCCAGTCACGCACATTCTCCCCCTTACCGTAGACAGGTAATGGCTTGCGGTGACAGATGTTATTGATAAAAAGAGGTATAAGTTTTTCAGGAAACTGATAGGGTCCGTAATTGTTCGAACAGTTCGTTACGATAGTCGGCATTCCGTAAGTATCGTGAAATGCGCGGACAAAGTGGTCAGACGATGCTTTCGAAGCGCTGTACGGTGAATGTGGCTGATATTTCATATCCTCTGTGAAGAATTCCCCACCGTACGCAAGGTGATGCTCACCGCTTGAAGCCTTTGTAGAGAATGGTGGCTCTACACCTCCGGGAGCCGTTATCTGAAGTGCTCCATATACTTCGTCTGTTGAGATATGATAGAAACGCTTCCCCTCCCATTTTTCGGGCAATGATTCCCAGTACAGTTTGGCCGCCTGAAGCAGGGACAATGTGCCCAACACATTAGTTCTGGCAAAAGTAAACGGATCCTTAATACTGCGGTCAACATGACTTTCTGCGGCAAGATGAATTATTCCGTCAACCCTTTCCTGCTGCATAAGCGCATAGATGGTGTCAAAGTCACATATATCCATTCTGACAAACCGATAGTTCGGACTCTTCTCTATGTCCTTAAGATTTGCCAGATTGCCAGCGTAGGTCAGTTTGTCAAGATTGATAATCCGATAATCCGGATACTTATTCACAAACAATCGTACCACATGACTGCCAATAAAGCCGGCACCTCCCGTAATGATTATCGTTCTCACAATTTCGTTTTAGAAAATATTCAATTTCTCCAATCTACGCCTCTGAAAGAAGCCCGGTTTATAGGCAAGGATACTCTCCAGTTGCGGTATGGAATGAAGATCTGTCGCTGTAAAGCTATACAGGCCGCGTTTGGCCAAATAATTCAGAATCAAAAGAGAGTCTGGGCCGTATTTTCCAGTCACAGACATCAGATTCATCTGAAACCTGCAGCCCATTTCGGCAATTCTGTCAAAATCACTGAGCGATGACGCCATATATATATATCGTTCAGGATGCGCCAGAATAGGTTTCA
>JAZUJU010000109.1:0-14541 GCA_045642985.1 Bacteroidaceae bacterium
CAACGGAAAGCAGACTCTGTTTGAGTAATCATACAGTATAATCCTGAAAAGGAGCGGTACCGAAATCAGTACCGCTCCTTTTTTTGCACATGCGCGAATGATTCGCGTCTGCGCAAAGTGTCAGTCTACCGTGACAACATAGACAGCGACGGGAGATGTCTGGCCGTGATCATATCCGGCCACTGTCAGATAATAGGTTCCGGGCCACAGACATTCGTATGTCAGATTGCAGTAACTGACGCCGGTATCAATAAAGCCGAGGCCTGCAGTGATGGCGGCATTCTCTATCCACGCCCGCTCGGGTGAGCCGCCATATTTGCTTTTCACCTCGCTCTCGGGCCAGATACTCCACACATAGGTCTGGTCATCGATCGATGGTGTTATCTGAACACGGTTGCCGGCCGGCTGATATTCGAAGCTGAATGTAAATCCGTCAATGAAAGACTGCTGCAATGTAGTGAATTTCTGTTTTGCGATGTACGGGACGTAAGTTGTGTCGGCCATATTGACGGCGAAGGCAAAGGCATAGTAATCAGTGCCCGATGCCAGTTCATCGTCTTCGGTAAATGTATAGCTGTCAGGCCCATAACTCAATATCGACTCCAAGTCCTGCTGATGAGTGGCTTTAAGGAACTCAAGGTACTGGCTCACGAAAGTCTCGTCGTCGGGATAAGTCTCGAATACCGAAGCAGGCAGATAATCGAAATAATACGGTACGGGGTACGACGGAGTGACAGATATTGTGGCTCTTGTCTTGCCGACATCAGTAACAGCCAGATCAAGATTTACAGGTTTTGCCACCTGACGCACTGTAATGCTGTCAACCGAAGTCGATGGAAGTTCGGCGACCTGTCTTCCATCTTTCCAAAGCAGGAAATAGTATAAAGTGTCAGTTGATACCGGTTCAGCTGCATACAGTTTCCCTGGAGCAGTAGTGCGCACGTTTATTTGACGTACCGTGAATTCCGATGTGCGGTAGCCCAATGAGTCGCATCCGGCAATGACGACATTATACGAACCGGGTGTAATTGCATAATCAGCATAATTCAGTTCAACCGTGCCACGGTCCAGATCATAGCGTGCGTCAAAGAACAGATAGATATAATATTGCCAGAACTCTTCGGGTGTAATGCTCTTGCGGCCGACCATCTGTGCCATATTATCCAGTGAATTCCTGTCCACAATCTGCCACATGTATGTACGGTCGTTGTCCGAAGGAGAGATTATCAGGCTGGTTCTTGTCTGTCTGAGAGCGAATGTCAGGTCTTCGGTCAGACGCATATCAACAGTAACAGAATCAAGACTGGTCTCATCGGCAGTCAGAACGAGTTCGCCGTTATTGAAGAAAGACCACTGCGTGATAAACGGCAGGATTAACAGAAGATGTTTCATAGCGCCGGAGTTCCATTGACAGTATACTTCTGATTGTCCCTGTAGATGTACAGCTGGCCGTCTTCAATGCGTTTTACGGCAGAACCCTGCTGAATCAGGACTGAATCTTCAGGCCCACAGAGGCTCTGTTCGAAGCTTACTGATGTAGGTTCCTGGTCTGCCACAGCGATGGAACGGATGTTACTGAGAGATTCATTAAGAATGACCTGTCCGTCAGTATGTGTCAGCGACAGGGAATCGCCGCCACCAGAATACAGCCGGTCTGACTAAGTGGCGACGAAACGGGACCGCCGTCGAAAGTGGTGATTACCAAATGCCTTTCCGCATGAAATGGAACTGAAAGGAGCAGCAGCACTGCAAGAGATTATTTTTTCCTCATTTTTTGCTATTTTGCCGCAAAAGTACAAAAACCATTACAAAAACAAATTGCCGCCCGACAGCGCCACTCTTCGGAAAAGCGATATCTTTGTAACTGATATTTCTGTTTTTCACATACTGGTCAAGTCAATGAAAATACTATTGAACGCTTTATGCTGTGCAATGGCATTATGTGCCAGCATCGGTGTCAGCGCATCCTCCTACAACTACAAGTGCGGACCTGTCTCGGTCGAAATCGAGGACCTGTCATCGGCATATCTCAATGAGTTCAAGTTAGTTATCAGCCAGAATGCCAAAAACACATCGGAGTATTCGAAACAGACTCTCTACCCCTCGACAGTCGAACTGCATCTTTATCCTGACGAGCATTCCATAGCCGGTACATTCAGTTCAAAGGACAATTCCATCGGAGAATATTCGTTCGTACAGTACAACAGCAACTTCCGCTTTCTAAATATGCAGGCAGAGTCATTCTTTACCATCGAGTCCCGAGGCGGAAACAGCTATGCCATCACTGGCGGCAGACTGGAAGTCAGAAATAATGCGGGCAATACATACACATATAACTACTGCTATGCCGAATCTGACCTGAACGACCGGGACGCCCCTGTCACCCCCTTCGAATTCACCTACACTTTATCACCACTTCCCTCAGACGATGATGACCCGGAGGAACCTGACATTACAGAATTTGACACGATTTATGTTTCGGCTGTTGACTACAGCAGCAGCTATTTCCCCGAATCACACGACTGGATGGTTACGATGCACGATGCCTCCGAATCACTTTACGGCATAGACATTTACGCACGTGGAAGCGGACTTGAGACTGGTAGGATCCATATTATCAATGGTGTGAAGATGCTGAATGAACAATACTAATTGGAATTATTACAAGATAAATTCGTGAATATGAAAAGAAACGCAAGCAGAACACTTATGACAGTCATCGCCTGCATTTATGGCGCGATGGCATTTGCCCAGGCTCCGTCTGAATACAATCTCCCTGGCAAGCAGTACCCGCAGATCAATCCGGACAGGACAGTAACATTCAAAGTTGATGCACCGCAGGCACAGAGTGTTGCCGTCGATCTGGGTGGACGTCACGCTATGACCAAAGACGAAAGCGGGCTTTGGGAATACACCACCACCCCACAGACGCCGGGCTTCCATTTCTACGCCCTGGTCATTGACGGCAAGAAGACTCCCGATCCGAACACGCAGCAATTCTTCGGAAGCGGAATATGGCAGAGCGGCATCGAAGTGCCCGAACTCTGCGTGGGATTTTACAAGGAAAGGGATATCCCGCACGGTCAGGTCATCAACCAGAAATACAACTCGAAGCTGACCGGTCAGGAAAGGGTATGCAATGTGTATGTACCTGCCGGATACGACAAGGACACAAAGCGCTACCCGGTACTCTATCTGTTGCACGGAGCCGGTGAGGACGAAACCGGATGGCCTTCGCAGGGCAAGGTTGCCAATATTCTGGACAACCTGATAGAAGAAGGTGCCGCTGTTCCGATGATTGTCGTAATGGACCACGGTGTGGCTACCATCCCGGGCATTGACAGCAGGAACATGTTCGATTTCACAGCATACGAAAAGCTGGTCATCGAGGAACTTATTCCAATGATTGACAGCAAGTACCGCACACTGACCGACCGCGACAACCGCGCCATCTGCGGCCTTTCGCTAGGAGGTTTCCAGAGTTGGACAATCGCTATGGACAACCGCGACAAGTTCGCCTGGATAGGCGGATTCAGCGGCTCGGGCAAGGGCCCCGGCACGACTGCCGACCTGTATGACGAATCGCTGAACAAGGATTTCAAATTCCTGTTCATCAGTACCGGTACAAAAGAATCGCCCCAGATGTACGCCACAGTCAAGAACTTCCACGACATTCTGGTAAGCAAGGGTGTAAAGCACGTATTCTATCAGTCCGAAGGCACCGACCACGAATGGCTGACCTGGCGCCGCTCGCTCTACCGTTTCGCCCCGATGCTTTTCAAATAATAACAGATCTCACAAAGAATCGGCTGGAATCTCGTTAAGGATTCCAGCCGATTTCTGTTTTCACCAAATCCGTACCAGAACCGGGAAAAGGGACATTCCTTCCCTAGAACTCTGCGGTACGCGGAGTTGACAATTAATGAGGAACGCCAGTGACGAAAAAAAACCCTTCCGGGGGGAAGGGGTTTGGGGATAGGGTCGGAAAAGAAACATTCCTTCCCTAGAACTCTGCGGTACGCGGAGTTCTAGGGAATGGAATTACATCACGAATATTCTGCATACCTGTAACGAACAGGATGAGGCGCTCGAAACCGAGGCCGAAACCGGCATGCGGGCATGAGCCGAACTTGCGGGTGTCAAGGTACCACCACATATCCTTCATAGGAATGTTGCGGGACTTGATTTCTCCCATCAGTTTGTCGTAACTCTCCTCGCGGACAGATCCACCGATTATTTCGCCAATCTGCGGGAAAAGCACATCGGTGCCCTGAACGGTCTCTTCCATTTCCTTGCCGTTGCATACAGGCTTGGTATCGTCTATCTTCATATAGAACGCCTTGATGGCCTTCGGATAGTTCGTCATAATGACAGGTTTCTTGAAGTATTCCTCAACAAGGAAGCGCTCGTGTTCCGAAGCCAGATCGTCACCCCACTCGCACGGGAACTCGAACTTGCGGCCGTCCCTGATGGCCTGCTGCAGGATTTCGATACCCTTGGTGTATGGCAGATGAACAAATTCGGTGCTGACAACGCTCTTGAGACGCTCAATGAGACCCTTGTCAATCATATTGTTCAGGAACTCCAGATCGTCGGCGCAATTGTCCAAAGCCCACTGAACGCAATACTTGATGAACGACTCTTCAAGTTCCATCAGGTCATCCATATCGTAGAAACAGACCTCAGGTTCGACCATCCAGAACTCTGAAAGATGGCGCGGAGTGTTGGAATTCTCGGCGCGGAATGTCGGACCGAAAGTATAGATGGAACCGAGAGCGGTTGCACCGAGTTCGCCTTCAAGCTGACCGGATACCGTCAGACTGGCCGGTTTGCCGAAGAAATCGTTATCGTAATCGACCTTGCCCGATTTTGCCACACGGTTCAGATCGAGTGTAGTGACCTGGAACATCTGACCCGCGCCCTCACAGTCCGATGCGGTGATGAGCGGAGTATTGAAATAGAAGAAACCGCGCTCGTGGAAGAACTTGTGAATGGCGATGGCCATATTGTGACGGATACGCATAACTGCGCCGAAAGTATTGGTGCGCAGACGCATATGTGCATACTGGCGCATATATTCAAACGACTGGCCCTTCTTCTGCATCGGATAGTCGGCAGGGCAGGCGCCCAGAAGTTCTATTCTGTCGGCGTGTACTTCGACAGCCTGACCGGAACCGATACTCTCGACAATCGTACCGTTAACGCTGATGCAGGCACCAGTGGTAATCTGCTTCATCAGTTCATCATCGAACTTGTCCAAATCTGCTACAATCTGGACATTCCTGATTGTTGAACCGTCGTTCAATGCGATGAAACTTACAGCCTTGCTGCCGCGACGGGTCCTGACCCATCCCTTGACAAGCACCTCGGCACCGAAATCCCTGCGTGCCAGCAAGTCAACGACCTTTGTTCTCTTTGTCATATATCGTATCTGTTTACATTATTCAAAAGCACCCATACGGAGCATGTTCACCTCCTTGTCGGTAAGGAAGCGCCAGTCGCCGCGACGCAGTCTCTTCTTGGTGAGACCTGCAAACTGCACACGGTCAAGCTTTACTACCTTGTAGCCGAGAGCATCGAACATACGTCTGACCACGCGGTTGCGGCCCGAGTGAATCTCAAGGCCGACCTGATTCCTGTCATCGTTCACATAATCCGCCTCATCGGCACGTACCATATCACCTTCGCCCAAATCAACGCCTGTAAGCAGTTTCTCCAAATCGGCAGTCTCGACAGGACGATCCAGCTTGGCGTGATATATTTTCTTCTTCATAAACTTGGGATGAGTCAGCTTTGCAGCCATCTCACCATCGTTCGTAAGCAGCAGGACACCTGTGGTGTTGCGGTCAAGACGGCCGACAGGATAGATACGCTCACGGCAGGCATTCTTTACATAGTCCATGACTGTCTTGCGCTCCTGCGGATCATCAACCGTAGTAACGCAATCCTTTGGCTTGTTCAGCAGGATATAAATCTTGCGCTCAATGCTTACCAGCTGGTCGTGGAAGAGCACGTTGTCGCCGCGCTTGACCTTGCAGCCCAGCTCAGTGACGGTCTGGCCGTTCACCTTGACCACTCCGGCCTTGATGAAATCGTCCGCCTCACGGCGCGAGCACACGCCGGCATTGGCCAGGAACTTGTTCAGACGGATTGGCTCATCCGGATCATGCACCACATCGTTGTACTCGATACGCTTGCCTTTCTGCACGGGCTTTCTCTTAGGCTGACCGCCGAACGGACGGTTCTGATTGCCACGGCCGTAGCTGTTCTCGCCGTAACCGCCCTGACCGTAACTGCTGCGGCCATAGCCGCCCTGCTGACCATTTCCAGTGCGCGGACGATACTGGCGCTGACCATCGGAAGGACGGTCGTACTGACGCTGGCCATACTGCGGTCTGGACTGATATCCGCCATCGTTCTGGCCTTCCTGAACCCTCTCACGGTAGAAACGGGGCTGGTCTGAGTCCTGCCCGTGATTATTGTAATTGCTGCGATAACCGTTGTTGTCATAGCCGCGCTGCCGCTGACCATAACCACGGTTTTCAGAATCGTTCAGATTCCCGTAATTCCTCTCACCAGCGGGGCGATAAGTTCTCGGGCGGCTGCCATACTGACCTTCGCCATTCGGACGAGGTCCGCGCTCAACCTTGGAATACTGTCTGCTGCCGGAGTCAACGCGCACGAAGCGACGGCGCTGGCTTGAGTGTTCTCCTGAATCATTCGGGCTTTCCGCACCCTCAAAACGGTTGTACCTGTTTTCGTAATCATCATCGCGATTCGCATCGTAATAATTTTCCCTTTCGCTCATTTTCAAATGTGTTAGAATGAATAAATGTAATATGAATTGTTACAGCCTCACGGCTGATTGTCAAATTCCGAAATAGTTCTCCGGAGTAATACTAAAGAGTTCCTTTTTGACATCATCACTGACATCAAGTCCGGTAATGAATTCCCGGATGACAGACGCATCCATCTGTCGGCCCGTGCGGGTCAGCTGTTTGAGAGCCTCGTACGGATTGGGATAGGCCTCGCGGCGCAGTATGGTCTGGATGGCCTCGGCCACAACGTTCCAGCTCGATGCAAGATCATCGGCAATCTTATCCTTATTAATAATAAGTTTGCCGAGTCCTTTCAGTGAACTTGCGATGGCAATCATCTGATGACCGAACGGAACGCCCACATTGCGGATGACAGTCGAGTCTGTCAGGTCACGCTGCAGTCTGGATACAGGAAGTTTGCGCGCCAGATGCTCGAGTATGGCGTTTGCCATTCCCAGATTGCCTTCGGCATTTTCAAAATCGATGGGATTGACCTTGTGCGGCATTGCGCTGGAGCCGACCTCGCCCGCCTTGACCTGCTGGCGGAAATACTCCATCGAGATGTACTGCCAGAAATCGCGGTTCATATCTATCAGAATGGTGTTCAGACGCTTGAGTGCATCGAACAGAGCCGCAAGATTATCGTAATTCGAAATCTGGGTGGTGTAGTCCTCGCGGACAAGCCCCAGCTTTTCGCTCAGGAACTTCTCGGCGAAACTCTTCCAGTCAATATCGGGATATGCAACGTGATGCGCATTGAAGTTGCCGGTGGCACCGCCGAACTTTGCAGACATCGGAACCGCCTTGAGCTGTTCCATCTGACGTTCCAGACGATAGGCGAACACGCGGATTTCCTTGCCCAAACGAGTAGGCGACGCCGGCTGTCCGTGAGTGCGTGCAAGCATCGGCACATCGGCCCAGCATTCAGCATATTCGTTAAGCTTGTCAATCAGCTTTTTCAGTGCGGGGAGATAGACATCCTCCAGAGCCTCTCTGATTGAAAGCGGAACTGACGTGTTGTTAATATCCTGCGATGTCAGTCCGAAATGTATGAACTCCTTGTACGGAACCAGTTCCGGACAGAGGTCGAACTTTTCCTTTATGAAATACTCAACCGCCTTGACATCGTGGTTGGTAACCTTTTCAATTTCCTTGATACGCGCCGCATCGTCAACAGAGAAATTCTGCCATACCTGGCGCAGCGCAGCAAGCGATTCGGCGGAAACGCCCGACAGCTGCGGCAGCGGGAGTTCGCACAGCGCGGTGAAATATTCGATTTCGACCCTGACTCTATAACGAATCAAAGCATACTCTGAAAAATAGTCTGCAAGGTTTTGTGTCTTGGAATGATAACGTCCATCAATAGGCGATACCGCCGTCAATTCTTCTTTCATTTAACCCAATGATTGGTTCTAAAAAACAGTCAAGCTTCACAGCTCAGTGCAAATTTAGGAACAAAAATCAGAATTATCACATATTCAATCAAAAATATGAGTCATAAACGGTATGACGACATTTCCGCAATGTATCGTACATATCTCCGTAATGATTGTTAACTTTGTGGCAGTAAACTAAAAGACAACTGACACGATATGGCAACTGAGGCAAAAATCAGAAAGCTCAGCGAGAGCAAGGGCGCACGATGGACTGCGCTCATCATAGTATCATTCACAATGATGTGGGGCTACTTCCTGACCGACGCGCTGTCGCCGCTCATGACTATGCTCGAAGACACTATGGGCTGGAGCAGCACGGAGTTCGGAATGTTCAACTGGGCCTACTGCTGGTTCAATGTCTTTCTGTTCATGCTGGTGTTCGGCGGCATCATTCTGGACAAGATGGGAGTCCGATTCACCGGGACGCTCACCTGCATCCTGATGCTGGCAGGCGCCATAATCAAGTACTATGCCGTTGAGTACATCTCGCCGGGTCCTGAGGCAGGCACCATATTCGGAATGCGCACGCAGGTGTTCGTGGCCTGTCTCGGCTACGCAATCTTCGCTGTAGGTACCGAGAACTGCGGAATCACAGTCAGCAAGGTCATCACCAAGTGGTTCACCGGACACGAACTGGCACTGGCAATGGGCATACAGGTGGCAGTAGCCCGCGTCGGTACAGCCCTCGCAATGGCCTTCAGTCCGATTATCGTCAAGCACTTCTCAATGTCTGCTCCGCTGCTCTTCTCGGCCGTATTGCTGTTAATCGGTTTCCTCGCATATCTGGTGTTCTGCAAGATGGACCGCCAGTTCGATCAGGAAGTTACACTGCAGCAGGATAACTCAGACGACATCTTCAAAGTCAGAGACCTCAAATTCATCATTACCAATCGCGGATTCTGGCTCATCGCCCTGCTCTGCCTGATGTTCTACTCCGCTGTTTTCCCGTTTATGAAATATGCGGCATCGCTTATGGAGAACAAATATGGCGTACCCCCTACTCTGGCAGGACTGATTCCCACGCTGATTCCTTTCGGCAACCTTATTATGACTCCAATCTTCGGCGGCATCTACGACAAGAAGGGAAAGGGTGCAACAATAATGGTTATCGGCTCAATCCTGCTGATTCTCGTACACGTGCTCTTTGCACTTCCGCTGCTTGACTACTGGTGGTTTGCCGCATTCATTATGATAATCCTCGGCGTTGCCTTCTCGCTCGTTCCGTCGGCAATGTGGCCGAGCGTGCCAAAGATTATCCCGCAGAAACTGCTCGGTTCGGCATACGCTCTGATATTCTGGGTTCAGAACATCGGTCTGGGATTCGTCCCTCTGCTCATCGGTCACATTCTTAACAAATATTGCATCAGCGGCACACGCATAGTCGAAGGTATGGAGGTGACACAGTACGACTACACTCTGCCGATGTGCATCTTCGCAGCATTCGGAGTGGTGGCACTGCTGCTTGCAATGCGTCTGAAGGCTGTTGACAGGCAGAACGGCTACGGCCTCGAAGAGCCCAACATCAAGTAAGGAGGAAACGGGGACGGACCAGGCGTACCGTCCACACGAGTAATGCTGCCATCGCCCAACGCGACAGCAGAAGGATGTACCACGTCCCGCCAAGTGCGGACATCAGCGTCAAGTCTTCAAGATTGCTGTGACTTATGCCTATGTGCGTGTTCAGCAGGTTGATGTTCCATCTGCTTATGGAACCGCGCTGAAGTTCATCCATCATCGCTGCGGCACCGTACGACAGGCCTGCCAGATTAGCGACTATCCACAGGAACGAGGTGCTGGGATCAAGGCCGAACATTTTAAGAAGCGGGCTCATAACCTTTGCTATCTTCTCCATAATGCCGAATTCGTACAATGACCTCTGCAGGATGTTCAGCGCGAATATCAGCAGAGTCATTATGACGCTCAGCCGGGCAAGACCAGTCAGCCATTCGACGAAAAGTGCGCCGAAGTTCCCCTGAATCATAAAAAGAGGGACTTCGCTGAGGGGTGTGGCTGCCACAGCCGAATAGTCCGGCCTGCCGGGCAGCAGCAGATTCAGCAGGAGGCCCAGAGCCAGCGACGATAAGGTTCTTACCGCATACACATATCCTCTCGATGTTCCGGTCTTGTGCTGGACGGCACTCTCCAGAATCATCGAGTGGGCAGCAAGCGTCATCGTTCCCAATATGGTGAGTTCGCGGGCGGTCAGATTGATAGTCGATACGACCGCAATGCAGGAATAGACATTGATGAAATATCCGCTGACGTATGCCAGAGCGGCACTGCCGGGCAGGCCGAACAGGTTGAAGAGCGGACTGACAGCCGTTGCCACCCAAGTCAGGATGCCGGTGTATTTCAAGAGAAACATCGCGAACGATACGGCAGCGGTTATTCTGAACATCCACCAGGTGGTTCTGGCCGCACTGCGGACAGCCTTGCTGACCGCATATTTCAATTTTTCAGCGAACATATCGTTTACCCGTTTCAAACTGTCGGCAAAAATACACAATTTAGTTCTACGTGGTGTATCAGGTCTCAACGATATAATTTCTATCTTTGCAGCATGTTGGCTCTGATTATGTATCTGCTGGGTGCTTTGACGGTATCGTTCATCTGTTCGATACTCGAGTCAACCCTTATGACCACTCCCCTTTCTTACATCACTATGAAGGAAGAAGAGGGCAACAGGCATTTCAGGCGGATGAAGAAATACAAGCAGGACCCGTCGCGCGCACTTGCAGCCATTCTGTCGCTCAACACCATCGCCAACACGATAGGCGCCGCCGGCGTAGGCCGTCAGGCCACTCTGGTATTCGGAGCTGAATGGTTCGGCTGGATAAGCGCAATAACCACCATACTGATTCTGGTCTTTGCCGAAATCATCCCCAAGACCATCGGAACTTCGTACTGGAAAAATCTGGCAGCCGTATGTACGGTAATCATCCACGGTCTGACAATCATCCTCTACCCCATCGTGGTCTGCGTGGAATTCATACAGAAGAGAATCACTCCGAAAAGTTCCGACACATCAGTCTCGCGCGAAGAGGTCGGAGCTATGGCTGATGTGGCCGAGGAGTCGGGCGAACTGGAGGAGGACGAGAACGAAATCATTCAGAACCTGATCAATATCGACAAACTGACGGCGAAGGATGCTATGACTCCGAGAGTTGTAGCGGCAATAGCGCCGGAGTCGATGCAGATAAAGAACTTCTACAAAGACCGCAGATATATGCATCACAGCCGCATTCCGGTCTATGCCGACAGCGACGAATACATCACCGGCTACATTCTGCGTATGGATGCCCTGCAGCTAATGGCCGAGGACCGCTTCGATGTGACGCTCGGGGACCTGCGCCGCAACATCGAGAGCTATCCCGAAAATACGCCGATAGATGTCATCTGGGACGATATGCTCGAAAAGAAGGAGCAGATTGCAGTCGTAATTGACGAGTACGGCGCATTCCAGGGCATCATTTCGATGGAGGATGTCATCGAGACGGTCCTGGGTGACGAGATTGTCGACGAGCGTGACGTAGTTGAAGATATGCAGGAGCTGGCACGCGAAAAGTGGAAGAAGAAACTCACACAAAAAAGCCTTAAAAATTGAGAAAGCTTATCTCCCTGGCAGTGTTGCTTGCAGTGGCAGGCGCTGCCCGAGCCGGTCTTGTGCTGACCGAAGTCCGCACGGCGGCGAACAATGTCATCGAACTCTGTTTCAACAGTGACACTCTGGATGTGAATGAACTGGATATCTCAGACATTTCGCAGTGGAAAGTCAACGGAAAGCAGGTATATGCCATCAACCGCCTTGCCGCGGCTGCGGACAGATGCGAGCACTTTGCATATCTGACCGTGCCGGTTCTGAATGACGGTGAGAAATACAGTATCGGAACGCCGTACGGAACTTTTGACTTCACATTCAACGAAAAGGAAGTTTTCTGCGAAGCCATCAAGACGAATCAGGTGGCATACAGCGCCAAATCCACTAAACGGTTTGCGAACCTCGCGATTTATGTTGGTGACGGAGGCACCCGTAAAATTGAGGGCGAACTGCCGGCATACACCGTTTACCGGCTCAATCCCCGAAACGGGAAAACCGGCAGAAAGGTCTGCAGCGGCATTGTCAGCGAAATCGGTCAGGATCAGTCATCGGGCGATTATGTTTACCGCATAGACCTGTCACAGGTGCCCGAGGGTGATTCGTACAGGATTACCGTGAGCGGTTACGGCTCCTCCTATCCCTTCGCTGTCGGCGGAAAAGCCTCTGCACAGCTGGCCTATGTCAGTTTCCGGGCGCTGCTGAACCAGCGTTGCGGCATACAGCTGGTGCCGCCTTATGTCGAGCATCCCTACCGCACACAGAAGTGCCACGAAACCGTCTATCAGACATATTACCGTATCAACGAGGCATCTCTTCCGGTCAAGGGCACCGAGCCCACCATCAGAGTATGGGGCGGTTATCACGACGCTGGCGATGCAGACAGACGCACCTACCATATGGATGTGCCTTCAACTCTGCTGACCACATACGAAGCATTTCCGCAGCTGTTCAGCGACCGCCAGTACAACATACCCGACCTGTTCGACGAAGAGTTCAACATACTGGGCAGCGGCAACGGAATCCCCGACATTCTGGACGAGGCCGAATGGGGAACAATGTTCTGGAAATACTTTCAGGAAGAGGACGGCCAGATACCCTGGGGCACTGAGACTCAGGGCTACTCACCGTTCACGACATACGACCGCGAGGACCATCTGTTCGGCTCCGAAGTTCTGGACCAGCGCACATCGGCTTGGGCATCGGGCCTTTTCTATCATTTTGCCAGACTGATAAGGCCTTTCGACACGGCAAAATCCGATGAGTATGCAAGGCACGCGGAACTGGCTCACAGCGCATCCGAACGCGTCTATGCCGAACGCGGGGCGGTAATACCCGCGAATTTCCAGATGTACTACAATGTGGAGAAGTACCTGATGACAGGCGATGAGGGCTGCCACGCCTACATACGCGAGCACGCCGACGACGCCCAGGCAATGCTGACCACCTACAACCAGGGGTCGGAGATATTTGCCGGACGCGGCTGGCTGGCATCATACTTTATGTCCTATCTGCTGGCGCCCGAAGAGAAGACTGATGCCACAACTGTAGCCAAGTTCACCGAGGTGCTGCGCCAGACAGCAGACAGGCAGATGGGATATTTCGAGGCGAACGCCTACCCTAACGGTGTTCCGATGAACGTGAACTGGTGGGGAAGCAATGTAGCTCAGGGACAGTATTCCTACCCCCTGCTGATGATGTGGAGACTGACCGGCAATCAGCAGTATCTGGATGTAACAAGCCAGATGATGGACTATGCGCTAGGCCTGAATCCCCTTGGCAAATGCTACCTGACCGGTATGGGATACAACCGCGTGCACTGGCCGCACGACCGCGAATCGGCCTACACCATAGAGCAGGGTTGGGGCCCCCGTCCCGGCATTCTGGTATTCGGCGCCGGCAACTATGTACGCGACTACCCAAGCTACCCACGGATAGCACGCGGTTCCACCCCACGCGAACGCGCCTATATCGACGTACTCGACAACTACCAGAACAACGAATTCACAATCTACCAGAGTCTCTGCTTCCCGTCGGTGGTGTATACTTTACTGCGTTGATTGGACAGGATTGAACTGCTTGAACAGGGGACAGCCCCCATACAGGCATCGGCTTACAGCGCCTGAACCTCTTCGACTGACAGACCTGTGCACTGGCTGATGATAGCAATGCCAACACCCGCCTGCTTTAGTTTTAGGGCAGTTTCAATCTTTTCTTCCGCACGTGCTTCAGCGCGTCCCTTTGCTCGTCCCTCTGCAAGGGCTTCAGCTCGTGCTTCTGTTCGTGCTTCGCGTACGGCGTACTCGCGTTCCGCTGCTATCTGTATCTCGTCTCTTACCATCTTGTCGTATATTGACAGTTTACCTTTTTCTACGTTATCTCTATCGGAAGCCTCGAACAGCAAGTCGAAATACCGGCTCAGTCCGGAGGGCTTCTCGCTGAAATTCACCATCTCGCGTACGTACCAGGCCCATTTCTCTATGAATGTCGTATCTTCGGTCGGTTCCCTGGCGGCTGGCAGCTGAACGAAGATGAAGTTCTCCTTGTCAGTCATTATGCTGCCGCTGTCGTCCATCCTGAATTTGCCGCGCCGCAGCAGAGCTTCCCGGTTCGGCGTATCCTCGCCGTCCACCTTCAGATAGCCGTCAAGCACGCTTATCACATACAGCGTCCGCACCTTGGAATACGGTTC
>JAZUJU010000110.1:0-33016 GCA_045642985.1 Bacteroidaceae bacterium
CTGGTGGGTCACGGATGATTGGTATCGAACCGTGCAGAAGGACATACACGACTTTATGGTATTGGGTTAGCGCGTCTGAATGTGGCTATGAATGTTATGGACTCGAGTTACACCAGGCTTCCGAAGATTAATCCCTTGCAAGTTGCAGGCAACTTGCAAGGGATTAATCTTGTTATATGTCTCAGATGATTGTGTCAGAAAGTTTGTTTTGTCATTCAATGCTTTGCACTCTTCTAACAAGTCTTACAGGTAGTTTTGCATTTCGGGGAAGAGGCGTGATTCCCCATACCATAGATCCATATTCTTTTCCGAATATCGCCAGTGCAGAGGCTATTGTATTGTCATCTGTACCAGCATCAGAAGAAGTCCAGTAGTAACCTCTGTCTCCGACGCCAATCATACTGCCATCTTCATATCTGCCGGCAAACGGCAGGAAAATACATCTCTGAGGAAAGTTTTTGCTGGTAAAAGACTTGCCTTCATCAAAAGCCGTTCCTTGGTAGTCATCTGCATATATCAGAAGTCCGTCGACTCCGTCCAGTGTGACCCTAACATTTGTCTGTGTCGGATTACTGCTCCCGTATATCTTTCTCTCGTTGAGGAGGTAAATCCACTCATTATTGGACAATGTAGAATATTCGTTGTTTCCAAATAATACATATTCACCCCAATCTGTAAAAGTAGATTCCTGATATCTGTTATCGGACGGGTCCCATGACCATTTTCCATACCCCCATGTAAAATGAGTAAGCTCGCCGTCTTTTTCTGGTGGAAATGTAGGAGAATAATCAGTCTGTTCCAAGTAGATATCAAAACCAAATGTCCCACTGCCTGTTATGTCAAAAAACTTTTTCTTATCAAAATACATATTCCCTTTGGTGAAATTCACAATTTTAGGAGTGCCATCTCCGTTTTCGCCTACCGTAAATGGCATGTCAAAATAATTTTTAATTACTTGTTGCGGTAAATCATTCAAGAACTTATTGGATTCTACCAATACTACCGTAATATCGGGAGTTCTTATCTCATAGTAACTGGCAGGTATTTTATCCATTATCATACAACAACGACTTTCTTTGACTTTGCTCCGTCCGATAAAATCCATAGGGACAACACCAAAGGTAATTTTCGGCTTTTCGGTACCGCTGATCGGGATTCCACCACCAGGCAAGGTGGCGTAACTGCCCAGAATTTCACCGAGTTCTGGTGTCAATTTTGATGCAAACTCCACAGGTCTATAGGTCTCCAAATATCCTGAACAATGATTTAACGTCCATACATTAACTCCTCCATTGCGGTATTGCAAAGCTACTCTGTGCTTTTCAATCAACGTCCTGAATTTATCTGTTTTATCTTTAATATATGCAAAATTTTGCCTGACATTGCCCTGTCTGTCTTTATCATTGTATACGCATTCATCCTGATCAAATTCGAAAGATAAACAATCATATGGTGTTCCGGACAGATCTCCACTAGCATCCATAACCGCAATCTTTCCGCGAATTTGAGAAAGTGTCATGTCCTCTGTTGCGGGTATGTACAAGTCACTATGCTCTGTTAAATATTTTTTCAACCATTGTTTGCGTTTTTCGTCCTCCCTTTCTGTTTGTGGCATGTCGCTATTCGTTTCGAGTTTAAATCTGATAATAACGCCTTCGGTCGGATTATTCGTTACACAATCTTCCAGACGTTTCAGATCTCTTTCAATGGAATATGTCTTTGCAAAAGCTCCAAATTTCCCATGGCAAGGCAACGCCTTATTCCAAAAATCCGACCAATAATAACGGATATCAAACCAACGGACACCCCAATTGAACTGTTTCTCGGCATTAAGAGTCTGGGCCTGTGCTTCAACATAACAGCGATACGAGAATGCGTCGTGAGAACCTGGTATTGACAAGTCTCGGAGATATACATCATCGGGCAAGTCACGCATCCAACACTTATAATTGTCTGGACATTTTAAGGGTACACGGTGTTCCTTCGCACTTTCTTTTGTCATATCCTTCTCATCGAGGTGCTCCGGAAGAAAAGATACAAGTTCTTCCTTGAATTCCTCAAATGTCTGACTGACCTTAAAAAATTCGTCAACACCTATAACATTGGAGCGAATATAGATTTTGTCTTCGAAATAATAAATAAGACTCGAATCAACTTCAACTCCGGAGTAACCTTCATACATTATCTTACTGCATATGCCGGTTCCTGATGGAATATCATCAACCTTGAATGCTTTCCATGTTCCTTCGGCCGAGTAGGACTCATCTACACTGATTTCGTCTTCAACGTTATTGTCGAAGAAATAATAATGTTCCGTCGTCCCATCCTCCTTTAGCCATACGACACGACCATAACCGGCTTCATCGTAGTAGTCGGCGCTAAGATATACACCTGGCAGATTCTGGACGACTTCGTCATATGTCATACCAATCTGCAATTCCTGATAGGACAAATCGTCCTTACTGCAGGAACTGAGCATGCTCCCCATTGTCAGGATAGTAAACGCGAGTACCAATACTGTTTTTCTCATTGTTAGGTTGATTTGAAAATAATAATAGTAGGTTTTGAGAATTATGAATTATTCAATAGGTAGTAACAGACACCGTTGCTTTATGTTTTTTCACGTTCGTTATATATGACACATTTCCCTTCTTGACTTTGCAAAGATACAAACAATATTCCGCTTTTTTTTACATCAGCTGACAGTTTTGCGGCAAGTTCGCGTAAAATGATAATGGTTCATTTTATATTGCCACAAACGGAAATCATACTGACTGGTTGCAAGTATGTATATACCGGAAATGCCTGTCAGGTTGAAGAATGAGCAATTTACTCTTCAATTATTGGGAAGAGATGCTGGAGGTTGCGGATATTCACGATTTTGATGTCTCCGGCCTCGTTTTCAAAGCCCCCATTATATGCTACAATTTTCTGGCCGACAGGTGTGTTTATCCAACTTTGGATTTTTTTTAATGAGCCTTCAAATGATGAGTTGTATGTCATGGAAGATTTTACCTCAATGGCTGTGATCTCCCCCTCTTGCTTCAAGATAATATCCACCTCGTTCTGGTTTGAGTCGCGATAGAAGAAGACGCCATTCTCCTTTCCGTGGTTATATCGGTGCTTTATAGCCTCCATGACAATCATATTTTCAAATATAGCGCCTCTCATCTTGTCTCTTGACAATTGTTTCGGGGATTCAATGTCAAGCAAATAACAGGCAAGTCCAGGATCGTTGAAGTACAATTTCGGAGTTTTTACAAGACGCTTGGTGATATTTTCATAATATGGAGGCAGAAGCGTGATAAGATAGGATGCCTGGAGAACGGAGAGCCAATGTGAGACAGTCTTGGAGTCAACTCCGAGTTCACCGCAGATTTCCGATGCGTTGAGAATAGAACCCACCCTAGCTGCACAAAGCTTCAAAAACTTGAGAAACTTCATCTGGTCTTTGATTTCAAGCAGGTCTCTTACGTCCTTCTCGAGATACGTCTTAACGTATGAGGGATAGAATAAGCTCGCTTTGTTTTTCTTCGCACAAATTGCAGGATATAGTCCATCAAAGAGAACCCGATCAAGTTCCGTTGACCGGCTTTGCCCGTAGACCTCATAATATGACATCGGCATAAGTTCGTAGACCCCGGCACGACCTGGCAAAGATTCGGTAAGATCTTTAAGCAATTCGAAATTTGAACTGCCGGTGAGGAAATATCGTCTCCCGGGATTATCATCAACGATACCCTGAATATAGTCAAGCAATTTTGGAACCTTTTGTACCTCATCAATAAACATCCCTTCCGGATGCTGATTGAGGAAAGCAACCGGATCGTTTTCCGCAAACTCCCTGAGATGAAGATCTTTCATCGAGTACTTTTCATATTGGGGGAAAAGATGTTTGATTAGTGTGCTTTTACCAGACTGACGAGGTCCGGTAACAGAAATTACTGAAAAATACTTGGACGCCTCCAGGATGACGCCTTCTATGGCCCTACTGATATAATCAACGCTCATTTTATGCAATTTCGGAATGACAATACAAAAATACATAAGATTTTCCGATCGTACAAGATATTGTGACAGAAGTTGCGCACACGCGAATCATTCGCGTAATGTGCAAACTTGTTAGTATCTTTGCGGATTGATAAATGCGGGCGGTGGCCTGCCTGGTAAGATGGTAGAGATTGAGGATGTTAAACATATTCGTGTGAGTGAGTACGATTATCCGCTCCCTGACGAGAGAATAGCCAAGTTCCCGCTTGCACAGCGTGACAAGTCGAAGCTGCTGGTATATAATCGGGGCGAGATTTCGGAAAGGGTGTTCACTGAGCTTCCGGAACTGCTGCCGTCGGGAGCGCTGATGATTTTCAACAATACGAAAGTCATACAGGCCCGACTGCATTTTCACAAGGAGGACAATGCGCAGAACGCCGGTGCGCTGATTGAGATTTTCCTGCTGGAGCCGGCTGAACCGTCCGATTATCAGCTGAACTTTTCGGCAAAGGGCAGTTGCTCGTGGTATTGTCTGATAGGCAATCTGAAACGCTGGAAGACGGGGCCGCTTAACCGTGTTGTCAGCATCGGCGGCCGCGACATTACTCTTAGCGCTACTCGTGGCGAGGTGCACGGAACGGGTTTCCGCGTGGATTTTGTATGGAACGATGACTGTGTCGCCTTTTCGGAACTGCTCGAAGCGGTGGGAGAGATTCCGATTCCGCCATATCTGAACCGCGAGACCCAGGAGAGCGACAAGACCACATACCAGACTGTATATTCCAAGATAAAGGGCTCTGTGGCTGCTCCGACAGCCGGCCTGCACTTTACAGACCGCGTGCTTGCCGACATAGACGCCCACGGCATAGAGCGCGAGGAACTGACGCTTCATGTGGGTGCCGGCACCTTCCGCCCGGTCAAGAGCGAGGAGATTTCGGGACACGAGATGCATACTGAGTTCATCGCGGTGAACCGCAGGACGATAGAGCGCCTGATAGCGCATGGAGGTCAGGCAATTGCGGTGGGAACCACATCGGTACGCACGCTAGAAAGTCTTTACTACATAGGCGCATATCTTGCTGACCACCCCGACGCTCCCGAAGAGAAGCTGCATGTTCCGCAGTGGATTCCGTATGTCTATAAGGACAATATCGATACGGTTTCTTCGCTGCGCAATATCTTGGGCTACCTGGACAGACATGGTATGGAAGTGCTGAAGACCAGTACCCAACTTCTTATCGTGCCCGGTTTCGAGTATCATATTGTCAGGATTATTGTCACCAATTTCCATCAGCCGCAGAGCACTCTGCTGCTGCTGGTGTCGGCGTTCGTTCACGGCGACTGGCGCCGGATTTACGATTTCGCCCTTTCAAACGACTTCAGATTCCTCAGCTACGGCGACAGCTCACTGCTGATTCCGTGACAGCACGATGGCGCGAAATGGGGACTGTTCCATTTCACAACTTCCAGAAATCGGTGGAGTAGGCCGATTCGATACGCTCTTCGATTGTGTCATCAAGGGCGCAGAACAGGTCCAGACCGGTGGCTTCTTCCAACTGGTCAACAGACATGGCGCAGCGGGTGTATGGCTGCGGGTCGGAGGTGTTGTGCATAACGAATGCTATGGCCTGAAACGAATTGCCGTCCCGTACTAGCAGAGCCTTGAAGAAGGCATCGGGGATTGAAATGCGGTTTTGCCCCAGTTTGCCGTTCTCCTCGTCTCCGATGATAGGTCCTGTAACGATGTAAACCGTGCCGAATCGTTTCGCCCAGTAACGCACGCGACTTTCCAACTCTTCCCAGCTTGTGCCGTTGAAGTATTCGGTCTGCGGACAGCAGTTGGTATAATAGAATGTGTTGTCAAGTGCGTTGTCGCTCCATCTGAAATCGCCGGCAGGAGCCAGATGCCCCCTGGTCCATCCCGACCTGCGATAGTCGTAATTGTCGGCCTGAGGTACTCCTGCTCTTTCGTCGGGTCTGAAGCTTTTGCCGTCTCTCGACGCTCTGCCGCGCAGTTCCTCGGCGGTCAGGTCGTATGCCACCCATCGCGGAATTCTGTGGTCAGAGTCGTACGATACGGTATAGGCAATCTTCTGCGGATCCGAAATCATTTCGGCGTCATCGCCGTAGCGTATGTCGGAGTAGCCGCTGTACGTGATCAGTTTCTCGCCGGGCGCGGTGGCAGGCAGCTCATATCTGCAAATGCCGTTGCTGTCGGCCGCACTGCCGCACCCGCATACTGTTGTCAGAGCCATCAGTAGAGCGATGGCTGTCCATATCCTTCGCATTGGTAGAAATAATAGTCGTTACAGAGTCTGACTTATCGCAGCGAAGGATTCTTGAGATGGAATTCCTGAGCCTTGTTGGGCTTGGTCAGGTTCATTTCGATGCTCTCCAGCAGCATTCCTTCGGGTGCAATCATTGTCTGGAAATTGGCAGAGTTGTTCGGATAGCTCTGGATGGACTCTTCCTTTGATGCCGATATGACATGCATCAGTTCGCGCCTTTCGAAATTCGGCGTGTCACTGTGGATGATTGTCTCCTTTCCTGTCTTGACATCAATGCGGGTCAGAATGTAGCAGTTGTAGGAAATGTTGCTGAGCATATAGGTGTGGTCGAGACCCGCCTTCTTTGCTTCGGAAATCAGCTGGCTCTTCATCTTGGCCATTGCGACGGGTTTCTCGCAGGTCACGTGCATGATTCTCATTCCGAGACTCGGCTGTGTCATATATACGTTGGACGGTGACATAGAGTGGCCTGTCGGTCTGGATGTGCCGACACCAGGGGTGCGTCCGCTCATCAGATTGCGGAGTATGCCTTTTTCGACCAGCACGAAATCGCGCTCCGGAGTGATGCCGTCGTAATCGACCTTATAGCTGCCGCCCAGCTTGACGCCGTTGTAGCTCTCCATATCGGAATACAGATGAATGCCGAGCTTGGGGTCCAGGAAACGCTTGCCCAGAAGCAGACCGGATGTCGGTCCCGTGCTTCTGCTTGCATATCTGTACATACTGGCGTACATATCCCACGTGGTCGATGCGGAACCATAGTTGTTGACGATGGTGTTGAACGAATAGGCGACTGCCTGTTTTTCGAGCAGAATCGGTCCCAGGTAGAATTCATCGACAGTCTCGGCCTCGCTCTTGGCAATTATGGCATCGGCGAATTCGCGTATCTGTGACTTGAGCAGTTCCTCGTCATAATCGTTGCAGTCGAAAGGAATTTCGTACGATTCGTTTA
Source organism: Bacteroidaceae bacterium (assembly GCA_045642985.1). Taxonomy (GTDB): domain Bacteria; phylum Bacteroidota; class Bacteroidia; order Bacteroidales; family Bacteroidaceae; genus Colenecus. The sequence continues at coordinate 7,231 of JAZUJU010000110.1, forward strand.
TTTCGGCTCCTTCGTGGGTCCTGGCGGATACGATGGTGCCAAGCGACATTATGGTTTCGGGCCAGCGCACTTTCAGACCGTCGGAATTGAGACGGTAGATGTCGGTGTAACTTATTGAAATTGAGACGCTGGTGTTATACAGTTCCGGGTAGTCCAGATAGACAGACGAAAGGGTGTTGGCCAGATTCTCGATTGCTTTGCGGTCAATTCCGTTGTTCTGGGTAGTCTCGTAGATGTACTCACCGCCCGGCAGACTCAGCAGTTCCGGCAGACCAGCCTCGTTTTCAGGCTTGGGATTGGTCTTGAGGATGCTGACTTTCTGGGCCAGATCATTGAGGGCGTTCTTGTACATAAAGTCTCCCTGCAGCCACAACGCGCGGCGTATGCCGTCGTAATCGGCTCTCTTTCCGACATTTGTAAGCGAGTAACTTCTGGCCGAATTGGTACACATAGAGTCTCCAAGCTGGATATTGACCGTGGCCATTATCATCTTTGGCGTATAATTGCTGCCTGTGATGCCGCCCAGAGTTGAAGACACGTCAAGACTCTTTACTGAGCTTACGCGGTAGTCAGAGTAGAATGGCAGGGACTCGCCTTCGGCATGCAGTTCGCTCATTGTCCTGGACATTTCGTCCTGCATTGCCTGGAAGATAACTGTGGCATCGTCACCTTCGACATCCTTCTGTTCGGGAACCCCAAGCACCTGAGGCAGTTCGTAACCCGTCTCGGAACGCTGGGTCTCAATCTTGGTGACGTATATCATAGGCGATATGGCGGTGACAGGAACCCAGCCCGATTCGGCACCGCACTCTCCGGTGAAGATTTCGGGAGTGGCGCCGCCGGCGGCAATGCCTGAGAACATGGCAAGTGGTGTGCCGATGAGCGTTACGCCGCGGACAAGCTGGTCAGGGCGTCCGTCTGCAAAGACACGATAGACCTCGACAGGATCCACACCGAATGAGTTGATGGAACCGCCTTCGCCGGTGTAGGTCATACCGCTAGTAGCAGTGCGGAAATAGTATCCGTATTCCTTGCCTTCGCTTTTGACCGCATCAATCAGCATCTGACGCAGTTGCTCGGCAGAGTAGGGGTGAGTGGTCTCGATGACCAGATTTGACTGGCGTGAGACCGGGTCGAAACCCTGGTATGCGCGGCCGTGACCGTTGCTTGTCGGGAAACCGTCGATTGGCGTGCGGTCAACCAGGAAGTTGCGGAGCACACCGTTCTCGACGCACTGTACGCGCTGTGCCTTGACAGCCTCGTCGTCGTACAGATAATATCCGTTCAGGGCCTTGCCGGCATAGTTGTTGAGAGTCGGGTCATCGTAAACCTGGAAATCGTTCGGCAGTACCAGCTCGCCGACCAGTTTCTTGAATGTCTGGCCGCCGCTCTTCATTCGGTGTGCTTCGAGTCTGTGGCCGAAAATCTCGTGGAAGAACACGCCGCTGGCAGCGCCGTCCATAATGGCAGGACCTGCGTACGGGTCGGCGATAGGAGCTTCGCGCAGAGCTTCGAGCCTGACAATCAGATCCTTGGCTGCGGCTGCAATTGTCTCTTCGTCGGGCATATCATCGATGGAATAGGCGAACCAGTCCTTGTATAGCGGGCAGACCATTCCGTCCGTCGCGCGGATTGAGGCGTTGAGCATCAGTCTGACGGCTCTCCTGTTCTGAACGACAGCCGAACCGTCGGTCGTTACGATTGAAATGCGTTCTATTTCGCTGGATAGGACGGCAGCGCCCTCTTCCAGATATGGGCACTCCTTGAACAGTGCTGAGATACGGTCCAGACGTTCCTCCCAGGTCTTGCAGTCAATGCTGTATGCCGATTCAGGCAGGGGCTGCTCGTAATACTTTTCGACCGGAGCCTCCGAAAAACAAGGAGCCTTGTCCTCGTTGTCTGCGTTGGTCAGTTTCTGCGACAGGGCTGAATGATAGTTGGTCACAGCAGCGTCGTACCTGTTCATAGTCTCGCGCCAGATGGCCTGCCTGACACCCATTATGGCATTGCCTTCGAATGGAACTGCGACTGCCCCGTTCGCGCGCATCTGGTTTTCGTACTTGAAGTTATCCATCTCGGGCGACCCGACACGGATGTGCGGGGTTATGGTCCTGGTGTGACTCTCCTGTGTGCTGGACACTCCGAAATTGCTGATCACGGCTGTCGATGTCAGATCGTTCATCCTGAGCGCCATATAATAGACAGGCACCGGCTTCAGCTTCAGTTCCTTCATATTATAATCCAACTCTTCGCGCATTGCGCTGATAATCGGGTCGCTTTCTATTGTCTGTGCCGTTGCAGCCAACGCCAGCACCATACTGGCCAGTGTCAGGAATGTTCTTGAATGCTTCATTTTAATCATTTGCTATTCGGAGTGTCATGCAATAAACCAATTGTCAGTTTTCAATATTCTTCGGGTCTGGTCCCCATTTGTTTGTCTTGTGCTCTCCCTCTTTGCAGAACCATATCAACACGATAATTGCTCCGACAAGCGGAATGAGACCTATCAGATAAAACCATCCGCTTTTTCCTATATCGTGCAGACGGCGTACACCTACAGCAAGACCGGGAATGAATAATAAAAGAGAGTATATCACGCCGAGTATTCCCAATTCGACAATGCCGACTGAAAACGTAAGTCCGGTGACAGTGTCAATTATCTCTAATATTATGGCGAAAATCATATTAAAGAGACAGAACAACCAATACTCTTTTCTGCGGGCGCGACCGGAAAAGTCAAAATACTGCTTGAGACATTTCAAATACCATTTCATAATTCAAATATTGTTAGTTGATAATAAAGTCGTCGTTCTGCACAAATATAATACATTATGGATTCAGAATCGGTCTTGAAATGTGAAAAAATACGAAACCAGGCATACGAACCGCGCACTTATTCCAGTATCTTTGCAGAAAATACCGAAAGAATGGAAAAGAGACTGACCATACAGGAACAGCTGGAACTGATGCGCTCCGGGCAGCCGTACGATGCCCATACACCGGAAATGTATGCTTGGCGCGACGAAGTGAAGAAGAAACTTCATATGCTGAACACTACTGAGTACCACACAGACAGGATGAAGGAGGTAACGCGCTCGCTTTTTCCGAACTCAGCTCCGGATTTCTATGTCGAGCCGCCGTTCTACTGCGACTACGGCGACGGCATCTGGGCTGACGAAGGCGTGTTCATCAATTTCGGCGCCGTCATTCTGGATGGGGGCAAGGTCACAATCGGACGGAACACCCTGATTGCTCCGGGTGTCCATATCTATACGGCCGGTCATCCTCTCGATGCCGACGAAAGGGACGAATGGGAGTACTGTAAACCTGTCACGATTGGCGAACGCTGCTGGATTGGCGGTCATGCGACCATCTGCCCGGGCGTCACTATCGGGAACCGCAGCGTGATTGCCGCTGGTGCGGTAGTGGCCCACGACATTCCTGATGACTGTCTTGCAGCAGGTGTTCCTGCCAAGGTCATCCGCCGTCTCAATCAGAAGTAGACCGTATCCGGCAGGCGATTGCCGAATACGGTAAAGGGAAGGATTATACGCCGAAGTTTATCAGTTCGTATTCGCGTGAACCGAGGCCCATCTTCTCGGCCTGTTCCAGACAAGCGCGCCATTCAATCTCAGGGTTGGAGTTCTTGAAATGGTCGTGATGATCGACGAAGCCCGGCTTGTGCATATTGTTGTAGAGCTGACCTCCGGGTAACGGAGTGGCAGCAAGACAGGCATCTACGCAGGCCCAGTCAAGTGCGACAGGGTCGAACGAAGCGAACATTCCTACATCGGGCAGTATCGCCACATCGTTTTCGCAATGGCAGTCGCAGTTGGGCGAGATATCGCGCACTACAGATACGTGGAACGACGGTCTGCCGTCAAGTACGGCTTTGGCGTACTCGGCCATGCGGCGGCACAGCAGGTCGTTTGCATTGTACTCCAGGAAACTGACTGCGTCGAAGTTGCAGGCACCGATGCAGCGTCCGCAGCCTACGCATTTCTCCAGATCGACATTCATCTTGCGTGTCTGTCCGTCGAACACGAGGGCATTGCTTGCACAGGCTTTCTGACAGAGACGGCATCCGCGGCACAGGTCCGGATTGATCTGCGGCTTGCCGCTGTTGTGCTGCACCATTTTTCCGGCACGCGAAGCACAGCCCATTCCGACATTCTTTATACAGCCGCCGAAACCTACATTTTCGTGACCTTTGAAGTGCGACAGGGTGATGATGATGTCAGCATCCATTATGGCACGTCCGATAAGGGCCTCTTTGATGTATTCTCCGCCCTTGACCGGCACAGCGATGTCGTCGGTGCCTTTAAGTCCGTCTGCAATGATGAGCGGACATCCGACTGTCATCGGCGTGAATCCGTTCTCCCACGCGCAGTACAGATGCTCGATGGCGTTCTTGCGTGAACCTACATACAGAGTGTTGCAGTCAACCAGGAACGGCTTTCCGCCCATTTCCTTGACGATATCGACCAGAACACGGTCGTAGTTCGGACGCAGGAAGCCGAGATTGCCCAGCTCGCCGAAGTGAGTCTTGATGGCGACGAACTTGCCGTTCATATCAATGTCGCAGATACCTGCCGCCTTGACCAGTTTATACAGTTTTCTGGGAATGCCGTCTCCCAGCGCTTTGGTGTGAAAATCCGAAAAATAGACTTTTGACTTTTCCATGCTGATTAAAAGTGAAATTGACTGTTAGCCCCCTGTATTCGGGATTATTTGTCTGCAAAGATATAAGAATCTGCTCTGAAATGTTACACTTAATATAAAATCTTCCCGGCCGGAAATCCGTTTTTCTGTTACCTGAGTGACAACAGGAGAACTATGCCCGGGGGGAGCCGGTCAGAAGGGGTAGCCGATTGCGAAATTCAGTCTGACACCGTCTTTCCAGAAACTCGGAATATTGTAGAATCCGGATTTCCCGGTGTCGTATGGCGCGTGCAGCGCAATTCCGAGATCAAGACGGACAACCAGAGACTGGTACACGAAACGGACACCGAAGCCTGTGCCAAGTGCGGTCTCGTTCAGGAAATTGCTGTTCAGACTTCCATCAAAGTCCGGGTTGATGTCCCAGATATCCAACAGTTCTCTGAGCATTTCGCGCTCCTCGTCGCCCAAGCCGTAATCGATAGGCTCGTTGTTCCATACATTGCCTGCATCGACAAATACCGCTCCCTCGAGCATCCATACCAGCGGGAACCGGTACTCGGCATTCATTTCAAAGCGCGTCTCGCCGCCGTGGAAGAAATATGGGTCGTTGCCCGAATCGGTAGAATGGTAGTTGCCCGGGCCGAGCGAACGTGACGCGAATGCCCTTATGCTGCTTGGACCGCCGCTGTAGAATGCCTCTGACAGCGGAGCACCGAAAGAGTTGCCGTAACTCAAGACGGAACCGAGCAGAAGCCGGGTCGCCAGAGTTGATTTCTCAGTCAGGTTGAATCTGTTTCTGAGCTCCACATTGAATTTCAGGAACTGGGAGTAGTTGTCGAAAATGAATCCTTTTCCCCTCTGTCTGAAGTCTTTGCCGCAGAGAGCCTGTATTCCGCTTATCAGGTTTCCGGACTCCTTGATTGTGGCATCGAGTCGGGTGTTGACGCTGCGGGCGCGGTCTGCATTGTTGTTGTACGATATGCTGTACTGCATTGTCGGTACGAACTCATCCTTGACAAAGTTCTTGACCAGACTCTTGTTGTCCAGAATCTCCTTGATAATCTCGTCGCTGATGTTGTCGCTCGAACTGCGTATGACTGACAGACTGAATGGCGAGAACGAGTGCGTCACGTACTTTGACAGCCGTGACTGATAGGACAGACCTACGCTTATCTCGTTCATCTTGTAACCTCCGGTGATGTTCTCGAACATATAACCGAGCCCGATACGTGTGGATGGCGAGCGGCCTGCACCCATTTCCGATTTCCACGGTAGAAGCAGTCTTGGGAACAGCAGTTCCATATCGGCACCGAAATGATACGAGTCGGTATTGCTGCGCTCGCTCATCGAGTTGTTCTTGTAATTCCAGAAATACGCTCCACGGATACTGCCCGAGAATGTTTCGCCCCAGCCGAACATATTGTCCTTGGTTATTGTGGCGCTGACTTCGGGCCCTATCTGATAGTTGCTTCTGTGCGAGAAGTTACCCTCGAACGATGTGGTGGCGCCGTTGCCATTGCCGCGCGGCTCCCAACGTCTGCTGTGCAGCACGCCGATACCATCCTTCAACAGTTCTCCGTCGATGATGTTCTGGAAATCGCTCTTGTGGAACAGACGCAGGTAGGTGTTGCCCTTCGGCTTGAGCTGCCATTGAAGCTGCAGATCATCGATGAAGGATGACACGCTTGAGTTCTGTTTGTCCGAAATCCGTCCGCCTACGGTGACTTTCAGCCTGTCGTCGAAGAATTCGCGGGACAGTTTGACCGAATAGTCTGTGGACATCACATTGTTGCGTGTTGCATCTGTTATGCCGAAATCGATATCCAGTGCCTTACCCCTCATCCTGTTTGTGGCAATGGCGTTGAGTCTGGACTGCATGATGCTGATCAGAGCGTAGCTGGAACTCATTGCAGCCTCGTTGTAGTCGGTGACATACATTCCTGTAGCGAGCATAGCGGCTGCGATGCTGCCCCGTTCGTCGTCGGTGTAGGTAGCGAGTTCATCGCGTATGGCACGGTCATTAGGGGCGTCGATGATGAATCCAAGCTTGAGACTGTCAATCCTGTTCTCTATCTTCAGACCGACAATGAAGTCAACTGTCCTCGGTACGCCGTTTGTCTTGACATTCGCCTTGAGAGACTGTGTGGCGGTGATGTCGAGGATAGGTTTGGTTATGTCTCCGTCGAATCGGATATTGCTTCCGTCGGCAATGCTGAAAGGCTCCAGGGGGTAATACTGGGGTGAATAGCGGACTTCGCCGTCTGTGACGCTGACTGTTCCGTCTGCGCTCATACTGCCGTCGGGCGTAATGTCAAGTGCGAGCAGGCCTGAAGCCTTGGCGTACGCACTGTTCTTGCTGTCTATCAGGTAGGTTATGTCAGTAACCGGCAGAATGTTGATGTCGCTGTGAATGGACAGGCTGTCCACCGGTCCGCGGATATGTGCTTTTATCCCTGCCTCGATATTGCCGTACAGCGGCAGGCTGTCGTTCTTTGCAAGGGTTGCTGGCTTGAATGCGTCGCTGGCGGCAGTTATGTCGGCGTACATCCTGTCAACGTCGAACGCTCCGTCTATGTTGAGCTTTGTGCTGTCGCTTCCGTAAATGGTCATACCGTCCAGCACCACTTTCATATCTCTGAACAGTATGGGAACTTCGGCGAGAGCCAGTTCAACGCCGTACGGGCTGAGTGATGCCCGCACATCCTTAGGCAGGACTTCGCCCCAGAGACTTACGCCGCCGGAATCGATGTCCGCCACGATATGGCCATCTACGCGTCCACCTGTCTCAAGCCCCGGCATTTCTACCGAGGCGGTGAAGATGCTCAGCGGAAAATCGGCGATATCAGCTGTCACCCTGTAGCTGCCGCTTTCGTCACGCGATATGAATCCTAAGTCAATTGTTCTGTCACCGAGAGCGAACTGTCCGTATCTCAGGTCCTTCAAGTCCAATGCTCCGGCTACGTTCAGACTGTTGCCGACCAGTTTGCCGTTCAGGTCCAGATTCACATCGCCCGAAACGTCGCTTACCGAAAGTATGCCGTTTTCTATATCTGACCTGAATACAAGATGAGCATCGGATTCGTGTACTCCGATGTTGGCATCAAGTCTTGTGGTGAATGACGGAATGGAATGCTGCTCGTTGAAAGTCAGGTCTGCGGTGCAGTTCATCACCGATTCCTCCTGGCGTATCCGCACGGATGTACGGCTCACGGTGAATGTGTCGATGTTGAAGTCCGCGACATCGGCATCGGCTCTGATGCCGTCAGACGGTGACATACTGAGTGCGGCGGTGACATCAAGGAAATCGAGCCCCAGTCCCTGCATCTTTTCGTGGAAGGGGTTGTCGGGAGTGACCGCCAGTTTCATTGCAAGTTCCGGGAAATACGCCTTGAGAGTACTGATGTCAAAATCGAGGGAGTCGTACTGCCGGGTAGCCTGAGCGGCCAGAGCCGAGAATGCGGACGGAACTGACAGCAGGTGGCTTCCCGTTTCGGCTGTGAGACTTACGCCTGGCATTTCCAGATCTATGCTGCCAGAATGCCTGTCTGTCGATGTGTTGAGTGTCAGTTTTGGAATGTATACGGAATCACTGTCAATGCGCAGATTCAGATCCTTCAGTTTTGCGGCTACCGTAAAATCGGGCATTGGAGTAGTCCATCCTGCCAGTGCGAATGTTACATCTCCTTGGGCCGATACAGCTGTCGAACTGTCCGAATAGAGTACATCAAATCCAGTGCGCCCGCTTATTGACGATTTTTCGAGCTTTGCCTTCAGACTTGTGCCGTATGCCCGTACCGCGCCGTAACGGCAGCTGTCGGCAAGGATGTCAGCGCTGACTGATGTGCTCTTGGAGAAGATGTCGATACCCTTTCCTCTGGCTTTGATATGTCCGTCGAACATACAGATGTCATCCAGAGGAACTATTTCGCTGATTACAATATTTCCGATGTCAATGTCGGCATCGTATTCCTCGTCGTCGATGTCATAGCTGGCACTCAGACTGATTCTGGAACCGAAGGCACCGATGTCTCCGGAACACTCCAGCAGCAGGCTCTCCAGATTCAGTCTGGCATTTATGTCTGCATTCAGTCCGGCCTGTAGAATGGATTCCGAGGCGTCGAGGTGAAGCTGCGGGACGGTGATACAGCTGGAGTCTATAACAGCTATTGCCGATAGCTCGTTCAGAATGATGTCCTCGCCGCTGACTGATACGGCACTTCCCGTCAGACTCAATGTGCGGACATCATATAGGAAATCGGCCAGACTTATCACGGCAGTAGTGTTCAGATGTCCTATGTGGGCGTTCAGATCGGGAGGCGAGACGCTGACATCGACATTGTCAATGACAACATTCCTGACATCCATATGCCAGTCGGGTATTGCCGAAGATGCGGTCTCCGCCTCGATAGTGTCGCTTTCAGACAAGACGATGCTTACTCTGGAGTCATTCAGCCTGATTTCGTTCAGTATGGTATTGATGTTGTCATTCCGGAATATGGTGGAGTCGCTGCGCAGATACAGCTCGCCGATTTTTCCGGCAATGCTTATTCCGTCTATGAGACCGTATGTATTGGCGTTTACATCGTACAGACCCATAGCTTTTACGGTGATGACCTTGTTCAGGAGAGCGCTCCGGTCAACGCTGAGCTGCATCTTGTCAACCCACAGGATTGTGTCGCCGTTCTCCCTCTCTGTGGCGAGGACCTCCCTCAGAGAAAAGTCCAGTGACGGTTTTATGCCAAGATGCCCGATGCTGATGTTCATATCAGTGGCATTGGACAGGTATTCCGTAGCAATGGAGATGACCTTCTGCTGTATAGGCGGTATCAGTATAAGTATGATGACAAGGAACAGCAGCAGAACTGGGGTCAGCAGGATGATGGCGGCAATGCGCCACATCCAGCCCCAGAATCCTCTGCTCCTTTTCATATCTGTCGTATGTGAACTGACGGCCCGAAGGTCAGAATCTCTTTACCACACCGATTCCGAAGTCTCCGATGCTTTGGAACAGTCCCATTATGCCGCCCTTATGGAAATCGATTGAACTGGTCGTTTCGGTATAGTTGTCGCAGGAAATTCTCTCTCCCTTCCAGCCGAGTCCGAACACGCCGGCGTGAACCTGAAGCGCCAACTGGTCGGTCAGGGCGATATCCACTACCGGCATGACCTGCACTCCGTAGAACATATCGTTGTTCCAGGAATAGACCACAGAGGGGTCCTCCTTGCTCTTTGCCTCATCGTCTCCACTCACCCTGTAGTACATTCCGAAGTATGCGCTGGCTTCGACCCAGATGTCTATGCGCCCCAGGTTGAAGAGTTTGTACCCGTAGTATGGAGTGAACGACCACCCGAGGCTGTTGCCGCTGCTCTTGACGGGGACGGTCGTAATTGTCCAGGAACCGTCCGGATTTATGACTGTAGTCTGACCGAGTCCGCCGTTTGACAGATCCGATATGATGTTTCCGTATCCTATTCCGAGGAATGCTCCGAACTGCATCTTTTCGTTTATGTACCAGTAGAGCTTCGGCTTCAGAACCACCTGAAAAGTGTTTCTGACCACATCAGACCGGATGTCTCCAACTTTGTAGTCAATCACGTCCTTGTCAACATTGACATTGAAGTTACCTCCGAATTTCATCTTCATTGCCTGTGCTCCGGCATTGACGGTAAACAGACTTAACGCTAGTACAGCAAATAAAAATCTTTTCATACTGACTGATTGTAATTTATCGTAATAAACGGATGTCTATGATTACGACCATCTGATCTGATATCCCCAACACATTGCAAAAATACATATTTATCCGGTTTGATACTTCCCTCAATCTCCATCAATCATTTCTTCAGCTTTTTACCATTTCCCAATGTGATCTAGTGCGGCATTTTCTGTCATCTTTGTTAACTTTGCAGCCGTTAGTCTGTGGGGAGTATGCGCATCTGTGATTTGAAATCGGGGCAGACGGCTGTGATTGAGGCTGTCGGCGGTGAAGGACCGCTGCGACGGCATTTTCTCGACCTGGGCCTTATTCCCGGTATGGAGGTCCGGATGCTCGGAGCCGCGCCGATGGGCGATCCACTCAAGATTCTGGTGCAGGGCTATCCGCTGACGCTGCGCATTGCCGAGGCACGGCAGATTTCCGTGTCGCTGTCCGCGCCCGAAGAACCTGAAGAGTCTGCTGATGTCGATGAGGTGGGGTATAATCCGAACGACCACGGCGAGGATCCGCACCCCGGTCTTGGTGAGGAGGGCAAATATCATTCCAGAAAAGGTGAACGCCCGCTTCCGAAAGGGGAGACTCTGACTATTGCCATCGCCGGTCAGCAGAACTGCGGCAAGACGGCTCTGTTCAATGCGCTTACAGGTTCCAACGAGCATGTGGGCAATTTCCCGGGTGTGACTACCGAGCGGACTGACGGCGCGGTCAGAGGCTTTGACAATACTGTCGTGACAGACCTGCCCGGCACTTATTCCCTGACCCCGTTTGCAGCCAAGGAATTCGTGACCCGCAAGTTTATCCTCGAAGACCGGCCTAAGGGCATCATCAACACGGTGGATGCAGGCAATATAGAACGCCATCTGTATCTGACGGTACAGCTGATGGAACTTGGCATTCCTATGGTGCTGGCGCTGAATATGATGGACGAGATGGACAGCAATGGCGGCAGCATCCGCGTGAACGAGATGGAGCGCATACTGGGTATTCCCGTCGTTCCGATTTCGGCCGAAAAGGGCGAGGGCGTGGACGAGGTGATGCGCCACGCCATCCATGTCACAAAGTATCAGGAGGCTCCGATGCGCCAGGACTTCTGCAGTCCCGACGATCATGGCGGTGCCGTTCACCGTTGTCTGCACAGCATAATGCATCTTATTGAGGATCACTGTAGCAAAGCTGGGATTCCGGCGCGTTTCGCAGCGGACAAGGTGGTTGAAGGGGATGAGAGCATCATCAGCGCTCTGAATCTTTCACCTCAAGACATCGATACAATAGAGCATATCGTGGAGCAGATGGAGAGCGAACGCGGACTGGACCGTGTTGCGGCCATAGCCGATATGCGCTACTCGTTCATCCGCAGGCTGTGCTCGAAAACGGTGGTCAAACCGAGGGAGAGCCGTGAGTATCGTCTGAGCCGGCGCATTGACCGTGTGCTGACCGGCCGTTGGGTTGCTCTGCCGATTTTCGTTACGATTATGGCAATGGTAATCTGGCTGAGCATCGATGTGATAGGTACGCCCCTTCAGAATATGATAGCCGCAGGACTTGACTGGCTTGCCGGCATCTGCAGCGTCGGAATGCAGCGGGTTAATGTGAGTCCCGCCATTCAGTCGCTGGTGGTGGATGCGATGTTCGGCGGCGTGGGGGCGGTGATCAGTTTCGTGCCGATTATCGTTGTGCTGTTTTTCTTCCTGTCAATGTTGGAGGACAGCGGCTATATGTCGCGTGTGGCTTTCGTAACGGACAAACTGCTCAGGAAGGCGGGCCTGTCCGGCCGAAGCATAGTGCCGCTGCTGGTGGGTTTCGGCTGCTCCGTCCCTGCAGTGATGGCGGCGCGGACTCTTCCGTCGGACAAAGACCGAAAGCGTACAATCATGCTGACCCCGTTCATCAGCTGTTCTGCCAAAATCCCGATATTCGCGTTTCTGGCAAACGCCTTCTTCCCCGGACACGGTGGTCTGATACTGATTTCCCTGTATCTGTTCTCCATACTCTGCGGCATCGCTGTCGCTCTTGTCAGGAAATGGACCACCCGAAGCTCGGCTCCGGCTCCGTTCCTGATGGAATTGCCCAACTACCGCCTGCCGCGTCTGAAGAATGTGGGCCATCTGCTTTGGGACAAGACCCGCGACTTTATCCAGCAGGCTTTCACCGTGATATTCTTTGCAACTATTGTCATCTGGCTGCTTGAAAGCTTCGACTTCAGCTTCAATCCTACCGAGGGTGGCGAGGGCAGTATGCTGGCTGTCCTTTCCGGTTGGATCGCACCTATATTTGCTCCGATAGGATTGGGCGACTGGCGTCTCGTTACAGCACTGGTTTCGGGCTTTATGCGTAAGGAAAGCGTGGTTTCGACACTGCAGGTTTTAGGCGCAACAAGTATTCTTACCCCGGTAACAGCCATTTCGATGATGGTTTTCTGCCTTCTTTATACGCCATGCGTTGCAGCCATTGCCGCCACACGCCGGGAACTGGGTCTGCGTTGGGCTTTGTTTATGATTCTGTTCCAGTGCGCTGTCGCCTGGGTGGCAAGTTTCGCGGTCTATCAGATTTCGCTGGCGGTGATGTGATGCCGCTCCTGTTTGGAGTAGATGCAGCCGCAGTAGTCCTGTCTGTACAGATTGTATTGTGCCGAAAGCTGTATGGAACGGAGATATCCGCCCCGTTTCTTGAAATCTGAGCCGAGCCAAGCGATGCCTTCGTAACGGCCGGCGGCCTCCTGACCTATCCGGTTCAGAAGTGCTGCGTTCTTGAGCGGGCTGATGGTGAGGGTGGTGGTGAACAGTACCTCTTCGCCGCATTCGGCAGCAAGCCTGGCAGCAGTCTGCGCGGCCTTGTCCAGGCGCAGGCTGAAACAGCGCTCGCAGCGTGCCCCGCCTTCGGGTTCGTGCTCCAGTCCCTTCACGGCCTGAGTGAATAATGCCGGCTCGTAATCACCTTCGATAAATGAGATGGGATTCCTGACCGGAAGACTGGCGATGAGCCGCCTGACTTCTTCGACACGCTTGCGGTACTCCTCCCTGTCGGTGATGTTCGGATTGTAATAGAACAGGGTGATGCTGAAATATTCGGACAGGTATTCCAGAACATAACTGCTGCATGGGGCGCAGCAGCTGTGCAGGAGCAGATGCGGGGTCCGGCCCTCCTTCCGGACTCTGCTGATGAAGTTCTCCAGTTCCTTCCCGTAGTTCCTGTTCTGATTCATTGTGCTTCTGTCCATTATCGTTGTTCCGTACTCTGGTATCCTGTACTGTGCTGCTACAATTCGGAATCGGTGGCTTCGGCCTGCCTTAGCCTGCGTACAGTCAACGATGTGACCGGCAGAATGATTACCTCGTACATAGTCTTCAGGATTATCTGCGTCACCATCATTATCAGCATATTTCTGAAACCGACGCCCCAGAAGGCTATGGGAAAGAAAATGACCGAGTCAACCGATTCGCCTCCGAGTGTGGATAGCACGGCGCGCCATCCGAATCCTTCATCGTGACCGGCCTTCCGGTGCATCTTGTCCAGTATCAGTGAGTTGGTCAGCGAACCGACGAGGAAAGCCAGCATCGAAGCGACGGTGATCCTGAGGTCGGCGGCGAAGATGTAGTCGAAATGTTCCTGCCCGTTCCAGAATGTTTCGGGAGGCAGAATCCTGACAATCTGTGCAACTCCGACCACGAACAGGTTCATGAAAAAGGCTGTGGTAATGGTGAAGCGCGCGTTGCGGAATCCCCAGATTTCGGTTATGCAGTCGTTCAGAATGTACGATATCGGAAATATCAGCAGACCGCCGGTCAGGGTGAGCGGACCAGCCGCGAAGATCTTGGTTTCGAACAGGTTCGACGCTATCAGACAGACGCTGCAGAGAACCGTAAGTATGACATATCGTCTTGACATGGTGACTTACTGGCTGGCGCGCATCTTGCGCTGGTTGGCACTCTCGGCGTTGCGGAATTCGCTGTCGCTCCTGATTTTGGCGATGGTGGCGAGTACAGCTTTGTGTAGCTCGCTGCCTTCGGTGTAGTCGCCCAGACAGGCAAAGTTGACCCGTCCGCGACGGACCAGATTCCTGGCCTGCGTGCGGCTGTTGTCAACTCCCGGCTTGTAGATGGCTATGGAGTGTCCGCCTTCGGACTTGACTATTCTCATACTGGGGATGTCGGTCTCTCCGTCGCCCAGGTAAATCATGTTCTGGAACGGAATGGGGCGCGTCTCATCGGGCATCGAGTCGTTTATGCGCGCATTGTCCCAGATGTCGTAGATTCCCTTGTTTATCATAAAAATGAACTGGGTCTTCGAAGTGAAGTCGACAGCGACTGCGGGCCACACGGCGGCATCGTTCTCGTACATGAACGAGCAGGCGTATATCTTCTTGAAATGGTGCGCGATTGATGTGCCTTCGATGAGTTCCTTGAGCCCTGAAGAAATGATGTAATGCTCGATGTTCACACCCATTTCCTCTCCCTCACGGTTTATCATATCGAACCACTGCTCCACGCCGGGGAACAGCACTATGCCCTTGCCGAACTCGACAAACTGCTGGCGGCGTATGCTGATGCCGCCGGCCTTGGCCTTGTCAATCATCACCTTCATGTAGCTGAGGATGGTGCTGGACTGCTGGTCCTTGGCCAGTTGATGTGTCTCGTCCCAGAACTTGTTCTTGTCATCAACCCTGATGGCCTTCATGAAATCGTACTCCTGCATGTTGTCGGGCGACAGGGTACCGTCAAAATCGTACATCAGTGCTATGGTCGGATTCATCTCGCTTTATTTTCCGCGAAGATACGGATATCTGTGAAAAATGAGTAGATTTGTGCTGACAAAACTGATTTGAAATGAGCAGGGAACAGACACCAACCCCCCATATTGCGGGCGCTTATGACGATGTGGCCAGGACGATGCTGATGTGCGGAGATCCGCTGCGCGCCAAGTATATTGCCGAGAATTATCTTGACGATGTGAAACAATACACAGCAGTACGTGGAATGCTGGGGTTTACCGGAACATACAAGGGCAAGCCTGTATCGGTTCAGGGCCACGGAATGGGTATCCCATCCATCGCCATCTATTCGTACGAGCTGTTCAACTTCTACGACGTGGAGAAGATAATCAGAATAGGTACCTGCGGAGCGTTCGAACCCGAAGTCAGGCTGGGTGACATCCTGATTGCGATGGGCGCCTGCACCGATTCCAATTTCGCCGAAAAGTATCATTTTCCCGGCACTTACGCACCGATAGCCGATTTCGGGCTGCTCAGGGCTGCCGTCGAGTCGGCCGAGCGTCTGGAAATTCCGTACAGGGTGGGAAACATTCTTTCGTCCGACTCGTTCTACGACTTTCCGGCACAGTCGGATTGGGCGCGTGTGGGCGTGATGGGCGTGGAGATGGAGGCGAGCGGCCTGTATCTGAATGCCGCAATGAGCGGGAAGAAGGCGCTTGCCGTGCTGTGCGTCACCGATCAGCTGGCCACCGGCGAGCATATGAGCGTCAGTCAGCGTCAGACAGGGCTTGACAATATGATAAAACTGGCGTTGAACGCAATTTGACAAACAATAAGATGAAAAGATTCATATCATTCGCAGTACTGCTCATCGTAGCAGTCGTCCTGGCAGGATGCTCCAAGGAAGAGTATGCTGTCTCTCCAAAGTACGGTAAGATTTTTGTCAGTCCGGCTCCGGCTGTCGGTCAGCAGTTCTCTCCCGAAATCGAGATACTGGAACCCGGTTCGGGATTCTATCGCGGCGATTACACCATCTCGATTACCAAGGGGACGAATTCGTTCTTTTTCAAGAAATTCGAAGTCGTTTCCCCGCTCGAGAAGATTCCGTTCAAGTTTACCGACAAGGATTTTGTGATAAACGAGCCGGGAACCTACACTATCAGCTGCACCGTGCTGCTGTATGCCAGCGTGCAGACTGAGTCGGGCGGAGTGTTCGCCACACCTGTCGTATCCAGCACCAACTTTACGATAAAGTGACATTTTGCTGAAAGTCCGATGCGCAGGCTCAGACAGATTGTCGCCGGACGGCTCAAGGGGATTTTCCCGGAATCGGATGTGAAGATTCTGACGAAAGCCCTCTGTCTGTCGTTGCCGGGCGTGAGGGAGCAGGACTATTACCTGATGCCCGAACTGCCAGCCGATGAGTCACGCGACAGTCTGCTGCTGTCGTGGACCGGACGCATAGCATCGGGCGAACCTCTGCAGTATGTGCTGGGCTATACCGACTTCTGCGGCTGCCGTTTCAAATGCGATTCGCGCGCGCTGATTCCACGCCCCGAAACCACCGAACTGGTGGAATGGCTTCTGTCCGAACAGGCTCCCGAAGGCAGTCTGCTCGATATTGGTACAGGTACCGGGTGCATTGCCGTTAGCTTTGCACGCAGTATGCCCGGATGGAAGGTGTCGGCACTTGACATCAGCGCTGACGCCCTCTCGCTTGCCCGCGAGAACTGCCTGCTCAACGGAGTCAGTGTGACACTGTTGGAACAGGATATCCTGTCTCCGACCGACGATGATGCGGTGTACGACTGCATCGTCTCGAATCCGCCCTACATAGCCCGGTCTGAAAGTGCGGAGATGGAGCGTAATGTGCTCGATTACGAGCCGCATACGGCGCTGTTCGTGCCGGACAGCGACCCGCTGCTGTTCTATCGTGCAATAGCTGCGTACGCACGCACCCATCTGCACAGGGACGGCTCGTTATACCTTGAAATCAATCCGCTGTTTGCCGACAGTCTGGAACGTCTGCTGGACGGAGAAGGCTTTTCCGTCACTTTCAGAGACGATATCAGCGGTCGCCGGCGAATGGCAAAGGCAATATACCAATGAAGAATATGAAAGACGAAAAAGAGGAACTTATCAGGGCCGAGGCGTGGTGCTCGGCGGCAGAACGATGCCGCAGCGAGGCTTTCGCCCGGCTGTCGCGTTGTGACAGAAACGGAGAGTCTCTGCCAGAAGATGCTGTCGCACGCATCATTGCCCATTTGGAGAAGGAGGGCTACATCGATGAACGCCGCTATGCCGAGGCATTCGTCCACGACAAACTGCGATTCAGCAAGTGGGGACGAATCAGGATTGCCATGGCTTTGCGTCAGAAGGGCATAGGCCACGATGTCTTTGACGATATACTGAACGCTGTCGATATGGACGACTATATTGCAGTGTTGCGCGGGCTGATTGCGGCAAAGAAACGCGGACTGCGGGCGGCGTCCGACTATGAGATGACCGCAAAGCTGCTGCGCTTTGCCGCGTCGCGCGGATTCGAACCGTCACTGGCAGGCGAAATCATAGACGAACTGAAGGACTGAAGCGGTAATGAAACTGTTCAGTGCTGTTGCAGACGTGCTGCTGCCACGTTACTGCAAGGTGTGCGGACGCCGTCTCAGCGTCGGCGAGCAGCATCTTTGTGCCCCCTGTCTGCTGCGCCTGCCGCTGCTGGAATATGACGGTGAGCATATCTGCCGTACAGAGGAACTGCTGCTGGGAGTGACTCCTCTGGTGCATGCGGCATCCCTTTTCAGATACGAGAAGGAGAGCGATTACAGAAAGATTCTGTACCATCTCAAGTACTATGACCATCCCGAAGTAGGCCGGCATCTGGCTGCCTGTGCTGCGCTGCGGCTGCGTGAGAAAGGCTTTTTCGAGGGCATTGACCTGATAGTGCCAGTCCCGCTGTCAAGCCGCAAGCTGCGCGCCCGCGGATACAACCAGTGCGATTTCATTGCCGAAGGACTGTCGCAGGTAACCGGCATCGCGATAGAGCGTGGCGCAGCGGCCCGCCGCGTGAGCAATCAGGTGCAGGCAATGAAAGGGCGAATACAGCGCTGGAGCAATGCCGAGGGTATATTCAGCGTGACCGATGCGTCGCGTCTTGACGGCCGCCATCTGCTGGTAGTTGATGACGTGATTACGACCGGGGCGACCGTCTGCTCGCTGATTGACACCATTTCGGCAGCCGCCGATGTCAGGGTCAGCGTGTTCACGCTTGCGGTGGCGGAGTGATTTGTTCCTGCTTTTTGAATGAATAATCTGAAACAACACCTAATTTTGTATTCCGTATGGGGCCGCTTTTACGGCGGCTCCGTTCAGATGCCCTATGATTGACTTGAAGACCGATATGGAGAAGCGTCAGGCGAAGTTCGTCCGCATGACACAGACTCCGGTGCCGAGGCTGGTGCTGCAGCTTGCCGTGCCGACCATTGTCAGTATGTCGGTGTCGGCTATGTACAACCTGGCCGATTCTTATTTCGTGGGACATGTCAGCACGGGCGCGACTGCTGCAGTCGGTATTGCATTCGCCTATCAGTCGTTCATACAGGCTGTGGGATTCTTCTTCGGCTCGGGCTCGGGCAACTACCTGTCGCGTGCGCTTGGTGCCCGTGATGCTGTCGGTGCCGAGAAGATGGCTGCCACAGGCTTCCTCACATCGCTGCTGCTAGCAGTCATCATTGCTCTGACCGGAATGCTGACTCTGCATCCTCTGTGCCGTCTGCTGGGTGCTACCGAAGACATTATGCCGGACGCCTGCCGCTATATGCAGTACCTGTTGCTGGCCACACCTTTCCTGGTCTCGCAGATGTCGCTGAACAACCAGCTCAGAATGCAGGGCAATGCGGTGTTTGCAATGATAGGTGTGGCATCCGGCGGCATTCTGAACGTAATACTGGATCCTATCTTCATCTTCCGCCTGGATATGGGAGTGGCGGGCGCATCGCTTTCGACGGCAATCAGCCAGTTCGTTTCCTGGTGCCTGCTACTGTGGGGAACGACTTTCGAGGGCAATGTCCACATTCATCTGCGTTCGTTCGCCCCGTCCGTCGAACGATACCGCGAGATAGCAGCCGTCGGCCTGCCCTCGCTTATGCGCCAGTCGCTCGGCTGTCTCTCGACGATATGCCTGAACTGGGCGGCTGCCAGGTATGCGCAGCCGGGCTGTGAGGCCTCGACCATTGCGGCCTTTTCGGTGGTGTCAAGGACAATGCTATGCGCCATGTCCGTAATCATCGGCTTCGGACAGGGATTCCAGCCAGTGTGCGGATTCAACTGGGGGGCGAAACTCTATGGACGTGTCCGTCAGGCATACGTGTTCACGATGAAGACCAGCACGGCAGCTATTCTGGTGATGTCTCTACTGGGATTCACATTCGCTCCCGAAGTCATCGCGTTCTTCCGTTCCGAAGACCCGGAGCTGATACGCATAGGCACGACCGTCCTGCGCTGGCAGTGTGTGGCGTTTCCGCTGGTCGGAGTGACATCGCCTACCAACATGCTGCTCCAGAACATACGCCGTACGGTCAAGGCAACTCTGCTTTCGGCAAGCCGCCAGGGCATTTTCTTCTATCCAGCAATTCTCATAGCGCCCAGGCTGTGGGGCATCTCGGGACTCCAGTGCACTATGGCCATTGCGGACATCTGCACATTCATCCTGTCTGTTCCGTTCTGCATCGGAATTCTGCGCGAACTGTCCGAACGTGACCGCGCAGGCCGGGAATTCTGAAACCACATCTTTATTTTGGGCGGATGTGATGTTTTTTATATCTTCGCCTTGATTTGATCTGAAACAGAGATGGCAGATATTCCTTTCCTGTCACTGAAAGATGTGACCGCCCTGCATAGTGACGAGATAAACGATGCTGTCAGCCGCGTGGTAAATGGCGGCTGGTATCTGCAGGGAGACGAGAACGCCAGGTTCGAGCAGAATTATGCCGGCTACATAGGTTCACGCTATGCTGTGGGATGCGCGAACGGACTTGATGCGCTTATATGGATATTCAGAGCATACATCGAAATGGGCGTGATGGCACCGGGTGACGAAGTGATTGTTCCGGCCAACACCTATATCGCAACTCTGCTTGCCATTACCGAAAACGGTCTTGTGCCGGTGCCGGTTGAGCCGGGGCTGGAGACTCTCGAGATTGACGACAGTCTGATAGAGGAACGCATCACATCCCGTACCAAAGCGATCTGCATAGTCCACCTGTACGGCCGCCAGGCATGTACGCCACGCATTCAGGAACTCTGCCGCAAGTATGGCCTGAAACTGATTGAGGACAATGCTCAGGCGCACGGATGCATATACGACGCTACCGGACAGCGGACGGGAAGCATAGGCGATGCCGCAGGACATTCCTTCTACCCGGGCAAGAATCTGGGCGCTCTCGGAGACGGCGGCGCTGTGACGACTGACGATGCCGAACTCGCTGCGGTTGTCCGCACCCTTGCCAACTACGGCAGCAGCCGGAAGTATGTGTTCAAATATACAGGCAGGAACTCACGCCTTGACGAGATACAGGCCGCGGTACTGGATGTCAAGCTGAAATATCTTGACCGGGACAATATGCATCGTGCCGACATAGCCGATGTCTATTACCGGAACATTTCCCATCCGCTGGTGTCGCTTCCGCAGCGTATGGCCGACTGTGCGAATGTGTATCATCTGTTTCCGATTCTGGTGGGTGAAGGCAGACGCGATGCCTTGCAGAAATGGCTGAAGGATAACGGGGTGGGGACACTCGTGCATTATCCGATACCGCCGCACGCCCAGAAATGCTATGCTTCGGCAGAATGGAACACACCCAAACTGTCGCTGCCTGTGACGGAACGTATTGCAGAGAGCGAACTGAGCATTCCTATCGGTCCAACCATAACGCGCGATGAGGCAGAGAGGGTAGCACAACTGATTAACAGCTTCGAACTATGAACGGAGAATACATAAAGCAAGTCGAAATCAAGGCGATGTGGGGACGCAAGCACATCGTATGGGATCTCAGGCCGGACGTGAACATACTCAGCGGCGTGAACGGCGCGGGCAAGAGTACGATACTCAATCTGATAGCGGACCAGCTGGATGCCATCAGCGAGGGTAATGCGGTGAACGGCGCAGACCAGAATGTCAGTTTCGTGTTTTCGCCGGAAGGTGCCGACAGCATCCAGTACGATGTGATACGCAGCATCGACCGTCCGCTGATGCACAGCAACCTGCTGGAGAAGATGGCCGACAAGAATGTGGTGACTGAACTCGACTGGCAGATTTACCGCCTGCAGCGCCGGTATCTGGACTATCAGGTAAACATCGGCAACAGAACCATACAGTATCTGACATCGGGCAATCCGGATATGATTTCAAAGGCGGCCGAACTGGCGCGTCCCAAGACCATGTTCCTGGACCTGATTGACAGTCTCTTTGCGGACAGCGGAAAGAAGATAATACGCGACAGCAATGACCTGCTGTTCGACCGCTTCGGTCTGAAACTGCTGCCGTACAGCCTCTCGTCGGGTGAAAAGCAGCTGCTTGTCATACTGCTGACGGCTCTCGTTCAGGATAGCCGCCACGGCGTGATACTGATGGACGAACCCGAGGTTTCACTCGATATTGACTGGCAGCAGCAGCTCATTCAGAGGATAATCGAAATCAATCCCAATGTACAGATAATAATGACCACCCATTCGCCGGCAGTCATAATGAACGGCTGGATGGATATGGTTACCGATGTGGCGGATATAACGGTCAACTGATGAATCGTCTGGTATCGGAAGTAACGTCGCAGTATATCGAGGCCGCCAACCGGCTCCGTCCCAAAAATGTGCGGCATCGTATAGTAGCCTATGTGGAGAGCTATCAGGATGTGGCTTTCTGGCGTCTGCTCCTTGACGAATTCGAGAGTGACAAGGTGACTTTCAGCATTATGCTTCCGTCGCAGGGACGACTGCTGCGCGGCAAGAAATCGGCGCTGAGCAACTGCATCAGTTCCAACAGCCTCGGCAAGAGTATGATAGCCTGCGTTGACAGCGATTACGACTATCTGATGCAGGGCGCGACCCGCAATTCGGACGAGTTCCTGTCGAATCCCTATGTCATCCAGACTTATACCTACGCCATAGAGAACTACCAGTGCTATGCCGGCAGTCTGAATCAGGTGTGCGCACAGTGTACGCTGAATGACAATCACTTCATAGATCTGGATGTTTTTTTCGAGCTGTACTCAGACATCATCTATCCGCTCTTTCTCTGGAACATCTGGTATTACCGCAAGCACAGGCACAATGATTTCAGCATGCAGGACTTCAACAACTGCATAGTGCCGGACAGCCTCAGCCTGAAGAATCCGCAGGATACTCTCAAACGGCTCAGCCAGCGTGTGGCCCGCAAGGTCGAAACGCTGGGCAATATCAATCCGAATGCTGTCGATGAAGTTGAGAAACTGGGCGAGGAACTGCTGAAACTTGGCGTGAAGCCGAAGAACACCTATCTGTTCATTCAGGGCCATTTCCTGATGGAGAGGGTAGTGCCGAAGGTTATGACACCTCTGATGGCCGCTCTCCGTCATGAACGCGAGGCTGAGATTTCGCGTCAGGCGGTACACGATGAGCAGCGCCGGAACGAACTGAGTTCGTACAAAAACACTCAGGTCGATCTGTTTGAGGCCATCAGGGACAACACCCACTATCGCGGATGTGAGCTGTATCAGCGTATGCGCGATGACCTGCGCCGTATGATTGAAGGCATCGCTCAGGTGTGACGCCAGAAGTTCGGCGTAAAGATAAGCAGCACAGCGAATATTTCAAGTCGTCCTACCAGCATGAGCAGGCAGGTGTACCACTTCGCTCCCGTCGAGAGAATGTCCCACGAAAGGGTCGTATCCAGCGAGTTGGCGGCATCGAACGAGCCTACTGCGGTACCCGTGTTGCTGACAATTGCCGTGGCGGCATAGAATGCATCGGACATGTTCAGCCCGTTTATCATATAGACAATCCAACTGAATGCAATAAGTCCGATGTAGAATATCGTGAATGTAAAGATTGTCTGTCTGGTAGCTGCCGGAATGGCCTTGCCGTTGATGCGGACCGGGAATATGGCGTTCGGGTGCAGTATTCGGTTTATCTCGTTCTTGAGCGATTTGAAGAGGATGATGCATCGTGCGCCCTTCATACCGCCTGTGGTCGATCCCGCACAGGCTCCCATACACATCATTACGCACAGTATCATATACATCGGTGCCGGCCAGTTATAGACATCGTTGGTGACATATCCGGTCGTTGTGAGTAGTGATATTATCTGGAAGAACGACAGGTGCAGTGCATAGAAGAAATTCGATTTTGTTGATGTGACGATTACAATGCACAGCGACGCGACCATAATGAAGGTTACCCAGAAATACCACAGGAATTCAGTGTCACGGAACATCTTGCCTATCTTCCCCTTGAAGAGCAGGAAGAACAGAAGGCTGAAGTTGATGCCCGAAAGGAAGGTGAATATGGTAATGGTGTCCTCGATGAGAATGGAGTTGAAAGCTCCGATGCTCGCACTTTTGGTTGAATAACCGCCTGTAGCTATGGTACACATAGCGTGGTTGATGCTGTCGAACAGCCCCATTCCGCAGGCCTTGAGGGCGAATGTGCATCCTGCAGTCAGAATGAAATAGACGGTCAGAATCCATCGGCCGCTGACGCTGATGCGCGGATGAATCTTGCCGTGGGTGGGACCGATGGCTTCGGCAGCGAATAGCTGCACGTCGCCTATTCCGAAGACAGGCAGAACTGCGACTGTGAAGAATACTATACCCAGTCCTCCGAACCACTGGGTCAGGCTGCGCCAGAACAGAAGCCCGTGCGGAAGCGCCTCGATGTTGCTCAGAATGCTCGCGCCTGTGGTGGTGAATCCCGAGATGGTTTCGAAGAAGGCGTTGGTGAAGGACGGGATGTACCTTGTCAGGAAGAACGGCAGACATCCGAATAGTGAGAACAGCACCCAACTCAGAGTCACGACCACATAGCCGTCACGTCTGGACACTCCGTCGCTCTTTTTGCTGTTCTTGTACAGTGTGTTGAGCACGATCGAGAAACAGAAGGTGATGAGTGCGGCTGCAATAAATCCGAACAGGTCATCCTCTTTAAGAAGAAGCGGAAAGAGCCCGCACAGCAGCAGAACCCCGGCTTCGATGGCCAGGAGTACGCTCATTATCCTGTATATGCTGCGAATGTGTATCAAATCATTGTCAGTTGAAGTATTTCTCAAGTTTTCTGATCATACCGTCCAGACAGAACACGACCACGTGGTCTCCTTCGACAAACTGGGTGTTGCCTGTAACGAGCATCCCCTCCTTGCCGCGAATAAGTCCGCCTATGGTCGCTCCCCTCGGCAGATTCAGTTCTCTGACTGTCCCCTTTGTAACCCTGGCGCCTTTTCTGACCACGAATTCCGCCACTTCGGCGCTGGCGAAGGTAAGACACTTGACATTGCTTACATCGGCGTCCAACATCATCTGATATATGTGACTTGCGGTAATCTTCTTCTTGTTGATGACCGCACCCACATCAAGTTTCTCGGCCATAGTGATGTAGTCGATGTTTTCTACTTCGGCAATGGTCTTGGGCACTCCGAGACGCTTGGCTGCGACGCAGGCCAGGATGTTGGTCTCGGCACTGTCTGTCAGAGCGATGAACGCTTCGGTCTGATCTATGCCCTCGCTCTGAAGCAGGTTCGGATCGCGTCCGTCACCGCAGATGACCATAATCTTGCTGCTCAGCTTTTCGGAAATGTGATGGCAGCGCGCCAGGTCCTTTTCGATGATCTTGACGTTGACGGACTCGGAGAGCAGCTGTGCGGCGCGTACTGCGATTCTGCCTCCGCCCATTATTATGACATCGCGGATATCAGGCAGTTCCTGCTTTCCTGCCACACGTCTCACTGCCTGTATGTCGTTTTTGCCACACATGAAATACACGATGTCGCCAGAATGAATCACATCGTTGCCGTTCGGAATGATGGTCTCGTCGTCGTGAACTATCGCCACTATGTGGTATGGACGGTCGTTCCCGAGTTTGTACAGCGGCGTGTCCAGTATCTCGGCATTGTCGCGCACCTTGACGCCCATCATGACCAGGGCACCATCGGCAAAGTCCCACCATTGCCGTATCCAGCTCTGCCGCATACCGTCCACAATGTCCTTGGCGGCCAGCATTTCAGGGTAAATGAGCGAATCTACTCCGATTGATGCGAAGTATTCGCGCAGTTTCGGAGTCAGGAACTCGTAATTGTCTATTCTTGCCAGAGTCTTGCTGGCACCGAGCATATGGGCGAGCTGACAGGCCACGATGTTGCGGCCCTCGTCTGGGGTGACCGCAACGAAAAGGTCGGCCTTTCCGGCCTCTGCCTCGGTCAGATCCCTGATCGATGTCGGCGATGCCACTATCGTCAGCAGGTCAAAGTTCGAATCAAGACTGCCGAGCCTTTCGGGGCTCTCGTCTATGAGCGTGATGTCCTGGCTTTCGCCGGACAAAAGCTTTGCGAGATGTGTTCCGACAGCTCCCGCTCCTGCAATAATTATTCTCATAGGCTGGTGCTTTTAGGTGAGACAAGCATTTCTGTGATGGTCTGAAGTATGGCGTCGGAGTCCATTCCGCAGATGCTGAGCAGCTC
>JAZUJU010000111.1:0-39897 GCA_045642985.1 Bacteroidaceae bacterium
CGACACTATCAACGCTTTCGGCGGCAAGCTTCCGGATGCAGTAGGTATTCCTGAAGAGCAGCTCCGCGAGGCTTCAAAGAGCGCTGTCTGCAAGATCAACATCGACTCTGACTCACGTCTTGCAATGACCGCTGCTGTCCGCAAGTATCTTGCTGAGAATCCGAGCCATTTCGATCCGCGCCAGTATCTGAAACCGGCACGCGAGAACATGAAGAAGATGTACATCCACAAGATTGTGAACGTACTCGGTTCCGACAACAAGCTGCTCCAGAAGTAAACAGACGCAGAAGCCTGTTTTTTCAGGCATATTCGCAAAAGTTTGAAAGCCACACCGTCAAATTTGCGGTGTGGCTTTCCGTTTTTGGAATTGAATGATTATATTTGTAGTCGTTACAATAAAAAAACTCTATATGAAAAGGTATCTTTTAGGCTATGACATAGGCAGTTCATCTGTCAAGGCCAGTCTGGTTTCCATTCAGACCGGAAAGAGTGTGGCATCCGCTTTCTATCCCGATTCGGAAGCGCCGATTAAGGCGCTCAACCCCGGTTGGGCAGAGCAGAATCCTGAAGACTGGTGGAGTTATCTGAAGAATGTCACTGCAAAGGTGATGCAGATGGCTCAGGCCAAGGGCGACGACATTGAGGCAATAGGCATCTCTTATCAGATGCATGGACTCGTCTGCGTGGACAAGGACGGCAATGTGCTGCGTCCTGCCATTATCTGGTGTGACAGCCGCGCCGTGCCTTACGGCGAAAAGGCTTTCCGCGAACTCGGCAACGGACAGTGTCTCACCCATCTGCTGAATTCTCCGGGAAACTTTACCGCATCCAAGCTCGCATGGGTCAAAGAGAACGAACCTGATATCTTTGCAAAAATTGACAAGATAATGCTTCCGGGCGACTATATTGCCTATCGTCTGACAGGTGAAATATCTACGACTGTTTCCGGACTTTCCGAGGGTATGTTCTGGAATTTCCAGAATAACAAGGTGGCAGACTTCCTACTTGACTATTACGGTTTCCCGGCATCTGTCATTCCCGAAATCAGACCGACGTTCTCTGATCAGGGACATGTGACTGCCGCCGTTGCAGCCGAACTTGGACTTGCCGCCGGTATCCCTGTTACATATCGTGCTGGTGACCAGCCTAATAACGCCCTATCTCTGAATGTGTTCAATCCGGGTGAAATTGCCGCAACAGCAGGCACATCGGGCGTAGTCTACGGTGTGAACGGACATGTCAATTTTGACCCGCAGTCACGAGTGAACACATTCGCTCATGTGAATCATACCGGTTATGAGATCCGTCTTGGCGTGCTGCTCTGCATCAACGGTACAGGCATACTCAACGCATGGACACGCCGTAACATAATGAACGACGGAGTTTCGTACGGTGATATGAATCTCATTGCAGACCAGGCTCCGATCGGTTCTGACGGAGTGGTCGTACTTCCGTTCGGAAACGGCTCGGAACGCGTGCTTTCAAACAATAACATAGGCTGCAGCATCCACGGTCTTAACTTCAACATCCACAACCGCAGCCATCTGGCCCGCGCCGTACAGGAGGGCATAGTATTCTCCTTCAAGTACGGTATGGAGATCATGTCCGGAATGGGAATGTCCATCACCAAGATTCATGCCGGCAACGCCAACATGTTCCTCAATCCGGTGTTCCGTGAGACTCTGGCCGGCGTCACCGGCGCGACCATCGAACTGTATGATACTGACGGCTCAGCCGGCGCAGCAAAGGGTGCCGGTATGGGTGCCGGCGTCTATAAGGATCACGACGAGGCTTTCGAGACCCTCGAGAAGCTCCGCGTAATCGAACCGGACACCATACATGCCGCAGAGTACGCGAAGGCTTATGAACGCTGGAAAACTATTCTCAGTCTTTATTTGCCCGCTTAATTATCGTCTTTTAAAAAAAGAGATGTATTTTTGCAATATAGAAACGAACAACTTACAATAACCTTAAACAATCAATTATGGCAAAAGAGTATTTTCCACAGTTAGGAAAAATCAAGTTCGAAGGTAAGGACAGCAAGAACCCGATGGCTTTCCATTACTATGACGAGAACAAAGTTATCATGGGTAAGACAATGAAGGAGTGGCTCCGCTTTGCAATGGCATGGTGGCATACTCTCTGCGCAGAGGGTGCAGACCAGTTCGGCGGTGGTACCAAGACTTTCCCATGGACAGATGCAGATCCTCTTCAGACTGCCAAGAACAAGGTTGATGCCGGTTTCGAGTTCATGCAGAAGCTGGGTATCCCTTATTTCTGCTTCCACGATGTTGACCTGATTTCTGAGGGCGCAAGCGTAGAGGAGTACGAGAAGAACATGAAGGCTATCGTTGCCTACCTCAAGGAGAAAATGGCTGAGACAGGCTGCAAGCTGCTGTGGTCAACTGCAAACGTATTCGGCAACAAGCGCTATATGAACGGTGCTTCCACAAATCCTGATTTCGACGTTGTAGCACGTGCTATCGTTCAGATCAAGAACGCTATCGATGCAGGTATCGCTCTCGGCGCTGAGAACTATGTATTCTGGGGCGGTCGTGAGGGTTACATGAGCCTTCTGAACACTGACCAGAAGCGCGAGAAGGAGCATATGGCTAGCATGCTCGGCATGGCACGCGATTACGCCCGTTCAAAGGGCTACAAGGGTACATTCCTGATTGAGCCGAAACCATGCGAGCCGTCAAAGCATCAGTATGATGTTGACACCGAGACCGTTATCGGTTTCCTCAAGACTCACGGTCTTGACAAGGACTTCAAGGTTAACATCGAGGTCAACCATGCTACTCTTGCAGGTCACACATTCGAGCACGAGCTTGCTTGCGCAGTTGATGCCGGTATGCTTGGTTCTATCGACGCTAACCGCGGTGACTATCAGAATGGCTGGGATACCGACCAGTTCCCAATTGACAATTACGAACTGACTCAGGCCTGGATGGAAATCATCCGTGGCGGTGGACTCGGCACTGGTGGTACCAACTTCGATGCCAAGACCCGTCGTAACTCTACCGACCTTGAGGACATCGCTATCGCTCACATCAGCGGTATGGATGCTATGGCTCGCGCTCTTGAGTCAGCTGCAAAGCTGCTTGAGGAGTCACCGTACAAGAAGATGAAGGCTGAGCGCTATGCATCATTCGACAATGGTCTCGGCAAGAAGTTCGAGGAGGGCAAGATGACTCTCGAAGAGGCATACGAGTACGGCAAGAAGGTTGACGAGCCGAAGCAGACCAGCGGCAAGCAGGAGCTGTACGAGGCAATCGTTGCTATGTACGCATAAGTTACCGCACGGTAACCGATAATAATCCGCGAATTGGGAGACACCCGGTTCGCGGATTTTTTCAGCAGATTACCAAACTGGATTATGAAAACAAAGAGCATGATTCTTTGCATTGCTGTAACGTTGACGGCAATGCTTGCCGGCTGTAAGGCTGACGCTGTGGATGGAATGGACGAAATTGACCGTAAGGTTGATGAACTCTATGCTAAGATGTCTCTTGAGGAATGTGTAGCCCAGCTCAGGAGCATGTATATGGACAGCCTGTTCGACGAGAACCTGGTACTTGATCCTGAACGTTGTGCAAGTATCATTCCGAACGGAATAGGACATTTCTCTCAGTTCGCCAGTCAGCATATGTACAGCCCGGACACTCTGCGTGATATGGTAGCACAGGTGCAGAGATGGCTTATGGAGAACACTCCCAACGGTATTCCGGCTCTGTTTCACGAAGAGGTATTGTCGGGCGTAAACACCCGCGACGCTACGGTCTATCCTCAGCAGATAGGGCAGGCCTGCTCATTCAATCCGCAGCTTGCAGAACTCAAGACATGGCAGACCGCAGACGATATGCGGCGCATAGGCGGAGTTCTGTCTCTGTCGCCTATGGTCGACGTATGCCGCACTCCCAGCTTCAACAGACTTGAAGAATCGTACGGCGAGGACGGTTATCTTTCTGCCGTGATGGGAACTGCGTTTGTGCGCGGCCTGCAGCAGGGGGATCTGAAGCACGGAGTGGGAACCTGTTCAAAGCATTATCTGGGATATGGCGGAGGTGGTGATGCTGACGAGAAGGAACTGATGGAAGAGATTCTTCTGCCTCACGAGACAATGATACGCCTGGCCGGAAGCGATGTAGTTATGACAGGGTATCATTCAGTCCACGGCATCAACTGTGTGGCAAGTCCCGAGATTATCGAGGACATTCTGAGAGGCTATATCGGCTTCAAGGGAATGATGGTAAGTGATTATACATCAATTGATCAGATAATTGGACTTGAAGATCCTGTGCATCGTGCCGCAGCCGCTATCAATGCCGGGAACGATGTGGACTTTCCGCATGGAGCAAACTATGCATATCTGCCCGAAGCCCTCAGTCAGGGATTGGTAAAGCCTGAGATGATTGAGCGTGCAGTAAAGAAGGTGCTGCGCCATAAGTTCCTTGCCGGCTTGTTCGATGAGAATCCTTATCTGTATGCCGAAGGTCACATTACACTCGATTCTCCTGAAGAGCGTCAGACTGCGTACGACATAGCAGTTCAGTCTGTCGTACTGCTCCAGAACGACGGTGTGCTGCCTCTGGACGGTGACAGGCGAATATTCCTGACCGGTCCGAATGCCAACAGCATGTGGGCGATGTGCGGTGATTACTCAGCCCCAGCAATGAGCTATTTCTGGAAAATGGCAGATGTCGATGCAGAACATCCGCATATTGTCGGCCTGAAAGAGGGTATGGAGGCCCGTAAGCCTGCAGGATGCCGAATTGACTATTCCCGTGGCTGCGACTGGACCGAAGATATCGAGACGGTATTTCTGAAGGCCGGTGACGAACGTGCCTGGGATTATGACATTCTTCACCGCAAGGTTGATTCGGGTGAGAAAGCCGATTTGAACGAGGCCCTGCAAATGGCAGCCCAGAGTGATGTCATAGTTGCCGCAGTCGGCGAGAATGTGATGCTCTGCGGCGAAAACCGTGACCGCATGGGGTTGAAACTTCCGGGACTTCAGGAGCAGTTCGTTGAAAAGCTGATAGCAACAGGCAAGCCTGTCGTTCTCGTGGTTTTCGGCGGACACGCACAGGTGATTTCAGGAGTCTCGGACCGTTGTGCTGCAGTCATTCAGGCCTGGTATCCAGGTGAGGAGGGCGGTACAGCAGTAGCTGACATTCTGTTTGGAAATGTATCGCCATCGGCAAAACTAAGTGTCAGTTATCCGAATGTCGAACTGTACGAACCTATTTGTTATAACTATTCCGCCGGGCAGGATTCGCGTATTGCATGGCCGTTCGGGTTCGGACTCAGTTACACCACATTCGAATACAGCAATCTGAACATCCCAGAGAGCACAGAGACAGTGTCTGACAGCATCTCTCTGTCATTCCAGGTAACGAATACCGGTGATATAAAGGCCGATGAGGTGGTTCAGCTGTATCTGTCTCCGACCGATGACAGCCAGCCTATTCGCCCTCTTCAGCTTCAGGGCTTCGCACGCGTGCGGCTTGAGCCGGGCGAGACCAGGACTGTTCATATGGCCCTTCGTACCGAGCAGTTCGGCTATTATTCAAATGATGGACAGCGCCAGTGGAACATAGCGCCGGGAAGCTATATCGTTAAGATTGCAGCCTCTTCGACAGACATACGTCTGCAGCAGACAGTTACGCTGACAGGACAGAAAGTGGTGAAGCCGCTGCGCGACTACTATTTCTCGACTTCGTTCGTTGAGTAAGCGAACTGGAGACCGACCAAACCGGGGATTGGATTCCGTTTGTGCCTGAACGGAGCCGGTCCCCGTTCTTTTATTCCAGGAACCGGTTACGGAGCTGCTCCATATCGTCGTCCGAAAGGCAGATAGGGCCACGCAGGAAGTCGAGCAGCGAACCGTATTCCTTCTCCACAATATCGAGTGCGGCTGCGAAGTAATTGACGTTTACGCCGACGAATGTGATGACGGCTTCGCGCTCCAAAGGGTCTGTGACACGCTCGAAGATGGCGTTGACATCGTCCTTGTAGTATTCGTTGGAGATGGCGAAGTCCTTCATTATCAAATCTCTGTCTGCCCCCAATGCAGCCAGCAGCAGGGCTGCCCCCAATCCGGTACGGTCCTTGCCCTGTGAGCAGTGCCACAGAATTGCACCGTCATCCTCAGCATTCAGAATGTTCTGGAAGAAACCTGCATACTGAACCTGGGTGAATTCCGTAGTAACCATTATCGGGTACATGTTACGCGCAATATCCTGAACCTTCTGATGAGAGGCGTGCTCTGCGAGCCAGTCCGGCAGATTCTTGTATGCTTCGGGCGGAAGGGCCATTCTAGCCATAGCCATCTTGTCCTCATCGAATGCCGGGAGCCAGATGTATCTGGCACCGTTGACAGGATGGTCGGGGGTATGTTCAAGTTCGTAGCTGGTGCGGAAATCAAAGACTCTGACCAGATTGTACTTGTCGTGCAGCAGGTTCAGCTCAGCAGACGATGCCTTACAGAGTGAACCGCCACGGAAAAGCCTTCCGCGCTTGATCCTGCGTCCGTCAGACATTTCATATCCGCCAAGTTCTCGCGCATTGACAATGGAGTTTAGCCCGATCTGCTGAGTCTCCCAACTGTATCTGTTCAAATCTGCCATATCACTTCTTCTCTGCTTTCCTGGCTCTGTTTCTGATGATAATGAATCCGAGAGCCAATACTACTATTCCTAATATGCTGTAGCCGATTTCGTGGCTGTATGATGTAACAGTTTCTACCAGCTGCTCCTCGGGAACAACCCGTTCCAGATAATATCCAAGTACAGTCAGGACAATGTTCCATATGCCTGCTCCAAGTGATGTAAACAGGACAAAACGGGCAAAATTCATCCTTGCCAGACCAGCCGGAATGGATATAAGCTGGCGGATTACCGGTATGAGTCTGCCTATGAGCGTTGAAATCGCACCGTGAGCATTGAAATAATCTTCGGCTCTGTGTACCTTTTCGCCGTCAATCATAAGCATGTGTCCCAGCTTGCTGTCCGCGAATTTGTAAATGATGGGACGTCCGAGCCACAGGGACAGGAAATAGTTTATTGTGGCTCCAAGCATAGCGCCTATCGTGGCGAAGATGACGATTAGAGGCAGGCTCATCTCGCCTGTTGCTGCAGCATGATAGGCTGCAGGCGGAACCACTATTTCAGATGGAAAAGGAATAGCCGAACTTTCGACAGTCATCAGAATCGTGATGGTCCAGTAGTTCAGGTGGTCAAGACACCATTGAAGTATTCCTATCGTCTCCATTTATATCTTATTTATTTGGCTGGCTTCGTTCTGACATACTCGGAGCAGTATCTCTACAGCCTGTTCCTTTGAGACGGTATCGTCGGTAATTCCGAACAGATGCAGAGTCTCGACAGGGTTCATGTCATACGACTTGCCGAAATATTTCTTGAAATAGGTTTTGTAGCCCATCTGCCAGCAGCACATGGCAAGACCGGGAACGAATACTCCATACTGTCCGTAGTCCAGGTCAGGGATTTCAATAAGTGCTTTAAGCATAATGTAGACAGACCGGGTGTCGTCCTCACGCAGAAGCGACAGGATGAGCATTCGTATGGTATCAGGATTTGTGGTAAAGCCAGCCCGGAATGCCGTTGTCAGGCTCTTTGCAGCCTCCTTGAAACGGTCACAGTGGTAGTATTCGCCAGCCAACATTATATTCATCTGCTTGTCGTCCGGGTTGAGCCTGATGGCACGCTCTACGTATGGAATGGCCTCCTCGTGACGTTCCTGCAGACTGAGAGCGTTGCCCAACAGAAACAGAACGTCGCTTGAGTCTGGATGTGCCTCCATCGCCTTGCGCAGTATTCTTTCGGCTCTGACAGCCTGATCGGTCTCAAGCAGACATTCCGCTTTGATCATGCCCATCGAACTGTACATCGGGTCTATCGCTTCGATATACTCGAAACAGTCAAGCGCATTGGCCCAGTCCTCAAGCCTGTAGTAGATACATACGAGTTGTTCCCAATAGTAGATTTCGTAGGGAGATTCATCCAATAGCCGATTGTATAGCTCGATGGCCTTGTCGTAGTCCTGCGTCGCAAAGTCCAGATCGGCCTGCATCTCGATTATTTCGCTGTATTCCGAATCGATAGCCGTAGCCTTGTCAATCCAATCCTGGGCAAAGTCATACTGAACATAGTCGATAAACAAGGCGATGATGTCAGCGTATAGCCCCATATCCTCGTCTCCTTCCTCGACGGCCTGCTGAAAGTAGAGGTTGGCCATACTTGTGTTCTCGTCGAACAGCTCGATGCTGCCTTTCAGAAAGAGCAGTTCGCGGCGGTCTCCGTCGGTTACCGACTCAGCAATGGCTCTGGCCTCGTCGCTGCGTCCCTGCTTGAGCATAATGTGCCCTTCGGCCATAAGTATGTCGGCATCGCCCGGATGCAGCTCCAGACCGTAGCGTATGGCCTCCATCGCCTTGTCGTCATCATCGACAGAATTGTAGAACTGGGCGATGTTGGATATGTCTAGCCCGTCAAAGTAGCGTCTGGTGCCACCTTGAATCATATCTTCGTAGCTGTTGAGCAGGTCAATGAATTCCTGACTCTCGAAGTATGTCGACAGGCTCTCCTTCATATATTGTGTCAGGCTTTGTCCTTGATCTTGCCCCAGGAATCCTTGAGCGATACTGTGCGGTTGAATACCGGATGGTCGGGAGTTGAGTCGTAGTCGGTGCAGAAATAGCCGATGCGCTGGAACTGGAAGTGGTCTAAAGGCTTTGTCCCTGCCAGCCAGTTCTCCACATAACACTCAGTCCTTATTTCGAGCGAGTCGGGATTGATCATCTGCTTCATGGCCTCGACGTGGCTCAAACCCTTCTCGAGCAGTTCTGACATTCCATCACGTGGGTTCTCGACATTCCACAGACGGTCGTACAGACGGACTTCGGCCTTGATGGCATGTTCGCGGCTTACCCAGTGAATCGTGCCCTTGACCTTGCGGTTGGAATCCGCTTCGCCGGTCTTGGTGTTGGGGATGTACTCACAGAACACTTCCTCGATGCGTCCGTCAGCGCCCTTGCGCGAACCTGTGCAGCGGACTATGTATGCGTTCTTCAGACGCACCTCGCGACCTTCTGACAGACGGAAGTACTTGGCGGGAGCATCTTCCATATAATCATCGCGCTCAATCCATAGCTCGCGGCTGAATGTGATGGTATGAGTGCCTGCTTCGGGATCCTCTGGGTTGTTTATCGCCTCAAGTTCCTCGGTCTTGCCCTCCGGATAGTTGGTGATTGTCAGTCTGACAGGATCGATGACTGCCGATACGCGGGTGGCACGGCGGTTCAGATCCTCACGGATGGCCGATTCCATCAGGGCCATATCGTTCAGAGCATCAAACTTGGTGTAACCGATGCGGTCCACGAACATTCTGATAGACTCAGGAGTATAGCCGCGACGGCGGTAGCCGCAAATCGTCGGCATACGCGGATCGTCCCAGCCCGATACCAGTCCGTTCTGCACCAGAGCCAGCAGGTTACGCTTGCTCAGCAGCGTATAGTTCAGATTAAGTTTGTTGAACTCGTTCTGGCGTGGACGGTTGTCGTCCAGATCCTCACCCTTCTTCAGCCAGTCAATGAACAGGTCGTACAGAGGACGGTGCGGGAAGAACTCGAGCGTACAGAGAGAGTGGGTGACACCCTCAAAGAAATCGCTCTGACCGTGTGCGAAGTCATACATCGGGTATGCCTTCCACTGTGTGCCCGTACGATGGTGCGGGGTCTTGACTATGCGGTAGATGATAGGATCGCGGAACAGCATATTGTTGTGCGCCATATCAATCTTGGCACGCAGAACCATTGAGCCCTCTTCCAGTTCGCCGCTGTTCATCTTGTAGAACAGGTCAAGACTCTCCTGAATGGGGCGGTTGCGGTACGGACTCTGGATGCCGGGCTGGGTAGGGGTGCCCTTCTGTGCAAGAATGGTCTCCTGATCCTGCTCGTCAACATACGCCTTGCCCTCGTTGATCAGTTCGACGGCAAAGTTCCAGAGCTGCTGGAAATAGTCTGATGCGTAATACTCGTGACCCCATTCGAATCCGAGCCACCTGATGTCCTGCTTGATGGCATCGACATATTCGGTGTCCTCCTTGGTCGGGTTGGTGTCGTCAAAGCGCAGATTGCATACGCCGCCGTATTTGCTGGCAATGCCGAAGTCCATGCAGATGGCCTTGGCGTGACCGATGTGCAGATATCCGTTCGGTTCCGGCGGGAATCGGGTCTGTACCCTGCCGCCGTTCTTGCCTTCCGCCAGATCCTTCACGACAATCTCCTCGATGAAGTTGAGGCTTTTTTTCTCGCTGTTTTCAGCTGTGACTGTCTCTGCCATAACTATTTCTATTTGTGTATGTGCGTGTAATTTTCCGCGAAATTACGATTTTTTCGCGGTATATCAGCGGTCCGTCCTACAGTAGTTATCCACATAATGGGTAACTTTGTGCCCCGAAACAGAACGAAAACGGCTACATGAAGATAGAACTGGGGGGACGATATGGTTATCGCAGAATGGTGAAGAGCTCCATTCCGGCAGTGATGATGATAATGGTTTCGTCGCTCTACAGCATCGTGGATGGTATTTTCGTGTCGAACTGCACCGGCACCACAGCCTTTGCCGCTCTCAACCTGGTCTGGCCTGCCTTAATGGTCGTAGGCGCCATCGGACTGATGTTCGGAACCGGCGGCAGCGCGATGGTGGCCATGATAATCGGTCAGGGTGACCGCGAGCGTGCAAACCGCGTGTTCACAATGCTGATACGCACACTCATCATTACCGCCGTCACCCTGTCTGTGCTGCTGTTCCTCTTCATAAGGCCTGTATCATATTGGCTGGGAGCTGACGAGGAAATGATAGATCTGTGTGTCATCTACGGCAGAATCCTGCTAGTGGCCATGCCGATGTATATGCTCCAGCTGGCTTTCGGTCCGCTCTATATGGCAGCCGAAAGACCTCAGATAGGTACTTGGGTGACTATTCTTTGCGGCATAGCGAATATACTCTTTGATGCTCTTTTCATACTGGTGTTCAAGTGGGGGCTGGCAGGTGCCGCAGTTGCGACCGGTCTGGCGCAGGCACTGGGAGGAATATTCCCGCTGGTCTATTTTTCATCAAGAAAATTCAATACAACCGGGCTGCGGTTTGTCAAGACGCGCACGGATTGGAGAAGCATATTCCACGCATGCTCCAACGGACTGTCCGAGTATGTCACAAACATTTCGCTCAGCGTTGTGGGTATCTGTTATAACCTGCAGTTGATGAGACTAATAGGCGAGGATGGCGTAGCAGTTTATGGCATTCTCATTTATCTGGGATATGTTTATGCATCGTTCTTTATTGGTTTCAATATAACAGTTTCACCAATTGTAAGTTACAATTATGGAGCACAGAACCATGCTGAACTTAAAAGTCTGTTGCGAAAAAGCATTACAATACTGCTGGCGGTCGGAACGATGCTTACCATTTTGAGCGAACTGCTGAGCAATGTAATGTCGGGAGTGTTTGTAAGTTACGACCCACAGCTCAAGGAACTTACGGGACACGCCATCAGACTCTATATGATCAGCTTCATACTGTATGGATTCAATCTGTTCGTGTCGGCCTGGTTCACGGCGCTCAACAACGGAATAGTATCGGCTATTGCGGCATTTGTCAGAACACTGGTGTTCGAACTCGGCTCGATATTCGTGCTGCCGCTCTTCTGGGGGCTGGATGGTGTCTGGCTTGCAGTCGATATGGCCGACCTGCTGGACCTTTTCGTTTCGGTAATTCTGCTCAAAGCCTTCCAAAAACGTTACAATTACTGATCTTTTCATATCTTTGTGATATTTACGACAGTAATAGCACGCAGGTATGAAATCTATCCGTTCATTGTTCCGCATCGGAATTGGCCCGTCCAGCAGTCACACTATGGGCCCGAGATTCGCATCACAGGAATTCAAAAAGCGCAATCCTTCGGCCGCCAGGTATCAGGTGACGCTGTACGGCAGCCTGGCCGCAACCGGCAAGGGCCACTACACGGACAGGGCGATATGCGATATCATTCCCGACATTGAAATACTGTGGGAGCCTCAGACATTCCTTCCGTTCCATCCCAACGGTATGACGTTCCGCTGCTTCGGAACTGACGGAAATGAGCTTGACTCCTGGACCGTCTACAGCGTGGGTGGCGGTGCACTGTCCGATGGAGAAAACATTCTGGACGGCCCCGATGTCTATACGATGAACAGTATGACTGAAATTCTGGACTACTGTCTCAAGAACGGCAAAGTGTTCTGGGAGTATGTCGAAGAGTGCGAAGGTCCTGAGATATGGGATTATCTTGCCGAAGTCTGGCACATAATGAAATCGGCGGTTGAGCATGGCATAGATACAGAAGGACCGCTGCCCGGGCCGCTTCATCTCAGACGCAAGGCATCATCGTACATAGTAAAGGCACTGGGATACACTGACAATCTGCGCACAAACGCCAGACTTTTCTCGTATGCGCTCGCCGTGAGCGAGGAGAATGCCTGTGGAGGCCGGGTAGTGACCGCTCCCACCTGCGGCTCGTGTGGCGTGTTGCCCGGTGTGCTGTACCACATCTGGCAGGACAGAGGCTTCTCTGAAACACGCATCCTGCATGCGCTTGCTACAGCCGGTCTCTTCGGAAACGTAGTGAAACAGAACGGTTCCATCTCGGGCGCCGAAGTAGGCTGTCAGGGCGAGATCGGTGTCGCCTGCTCAATGGCGGCAGCCGCAGCCAACCAACTATACAGCGGCAGTGTGACACAGATTGAATATGCTGCCGAAATTGGTCTGGAACATCACCTGGGCTTGACCTGCGACCCAATCTGCGGCCTGGTCCAGATTCCGTGCATAGAGCGCAATGCTTTCGGTGCCGCCCGCGCCGTAGGAGCCGCAATCTACGCCATGCTGACCGACGGCAACCACCGTGTGTCGTTCGACAGAGTGGTCGAAGTCATGACAAGGACAGGCCACGACATCCCGTCACTTTACAAGGAAACCGGCCAAGGAGGACTGGCTCTGATATAATCACTGCCCTAAGTATCTACGAATGAGTTTCAAGATAAATAGGGATTACAAGATGATCCGTATTGTCGTATAGCATTGAACTGAATTGAAAACCGAATGACAGATTTGATGATTGCAATTGTTGTGGCTGTTATAGCAGTAGTGATAACAGCTGGACTTATGTATTTCTTTGGAATTAAGAAGTGGAAGAGTGAAGCAGAGTTGAAGTCTGTGGCCCTGAACGGGTACGAGAATAAGCTCATTGCCGCAGAGAAGGAGCTGGAGGGTAAACAGGCTCTCTTTGATGAGAGACTCAAAGCCTTGCAGGATATCTCCAACGAGAGAATTACGGCTCTTGAGTCCAGAATTCAGGAGCAAAAAGCCGAAACTGAGCAGGCAATTGCAGAGGAGAAAAAGCGCTCAGAGGAATCGAGAAATGAACTGAAGTCCAATTATGAGAAGACCCTTACTGAAATCAAGGAGAATCATAGGGACGCTCTCAGAGAGCAGGGTGAAGCTTACGAGAAGCAGAGCGATGCTCTCAAAGCTGAGATGATGGCCAAAACAGAAGAAATTCTCAGACAGCGACAGGAGGAGCTTGACAAAAAGGCTGCCGAGACATTCGAGAGCATCACTGGCAATCTTGGTAAGGACCTCAAGGAGATGAAGACCGCTTTCGAGGAAAACAAGACCAGGAACAGCGAAGATTCTGCTACTATGAAGGAGAAGTTCGACAGTGCTGTCAAACAGCTTGCAGAACAGACAAAGAGTATCGGTGACAAGGCTGATCATCTTGCAGAAGCTATGCGTGGTCAGAAAAAGATGCAGGGCTGTTGGGGTGAGACCATTCTTCAGAATCTGCTTGATGCCGAAGGTATGGTTGAAGGTCGTGACTACGACAAGGAAGAGACTCTTCGTGACGAACTGGGAATCGTTCTTCTCAATGAAGACACAGAGAAGAGAATGCGCCCAGACTACCTTCTCCACTTTGTGGATAATCAGGATGTTGTGATAGATTCCAAGGTCTCTTTGTCTGCTTTCGCTGATTACCTTGAGACTGAGTCAGATGAAGCACGTCAGGATGCTGCTGCCCGCAACCTCGTCGCATTCAAGGAACAGGTCAGGAGACTTGCTGTCAAGAAATACAGCGACTATCTGAAGCCTGGCCGCAGGATGGTAGACTATGTGATTATGTTCGTTCCGAACTATCCGGCACTACAGCTTGCATACAACTCTGACAAAAATCTCTGGAAATGGGCTTACGAGCAGAAGGTGCTCATTACATCGGCCGAGACTCTGATGCCTTTTCTCCGAACCGTTTTCCTGGCATGGCGTAATGTCGAACAGGTTAAGAACCAGCAGAAGATCATTGATTCTGCATCTAACATGATAAGCCGTGTATCTGAATTTGCCAATTCAATGGCAACTCTCGGCAAGAAGTTGGGCGAGGCACAGACCGCATTCGATGCGGCAGACAAGAAACTCAAGAATTCCGGACAGGGAATCCTTGTGAGCGCCCACCAGGTTGTAAAACTTGGAGTTCCTGCAAAGAAGGCTCTTCCTGAACCAGACTACGATGATGCGGCAATTGACACCCCTCTCATCGGGATGTGATCAAAACCGAATATCACGAAATATAAACAAAACATATCAATTATCCCTCTGAATGGTTGCAACTCAGTCAAGAATCCGCTACATTTGAAACCGTCAATAATAACTGAATATGAACAAGAGAAGTCTATTTGTCTCCGGCATTGCGCTTGTCACAGCCTGTATTGCCGGCAATGCCCAGGATCTGAAACTTAACGATCTTGAGTATTTCGAGACCCGTGGCGTGAATGTTCTGGTTTACAGCAACACGTTTTCGGGCGGTTTCAACGATGAGAAGAATTCCGGACTGGAGATTATCCATCACGGTGTGCGTACAGTGCAGGGCGGTGCCGTCCGTCTGAACAATACTCCGGAACAGTGGGATCTGGTACCGTCAACTCCTTCGCGTAAAGTAAATAAGGATGATGGCAGCATCGAGGTGACGATGCGCTACAACGACTACGATTTCGAATCGCGTCTGACTGTCAGCGCCAAGGGTAAGGCTGTCGAGGTCTCGGTGTGGTTGGATAAGCCGCTGCCGGCAGAACTTGAGGGTGATGCCGGATTCAATCTGGAGTTCCTTCCGTCTCAGTACTGGAACAAGGCGTACATTATGGACGGCCGTTTCAACAGGTTCCCGCGCTATGCGGTCAGCCAGACAGTCGCCCGTCCCAACAGCGAGAAGATGCGCCAGTACAAAGGTTACAAGACATACGATGACCGCGGAACCGGCGAGTTCGTAGATCCTCTGCCAATGGAGACGGGACGCGAGATTGTAATGGCTCCTGACGCTCCTGAAAGGATGATAAAGATAACGTCAGATACTGATCTGATGCTGTTTGACGGCCGTATGATAGCTCAGAACGGCTGGTATGTGCTGCGCAGTCTGCTGCCTGCCGGCAAGACAGGCAAGGTCCTAACCTGGACAATTGAGCCCAACTCAATAGATGGTTGGATACGCAAGCCGAACATAGGCTATTCACAGGTCGGTTATCTGCCTGACCAGCCTAAGGTCGCTGTCATTGAGCTTGACAAGAACGACACTCCGCTCAAGAAGGCGTCAATATGGAGAATCAACACGAACGGCACCGAGGAGAAGTGCTTTGAGGGTGTAGTCAGGGAATGGGGTCCGTATTACAAGTACAACTATGCCAAGTTCGATTTCTCGGCGCTCACAACCCCGGGCATCTATTTTATTAAATATGGAGATATCCAGACTGAGAACTTCCTGATAGACGGTAGCGTCTACAACGAAATTACAAGTGCCACCAGCGATGTATGGATTCCTATTCATATGAACCATATGACAGTCAATGAGGGTTATCGCATCTGGCACGGAGAACCGTTCAAGGAGGGCTATCTGCAGGCTCCGGCTCCGACAGATCACTTTGACCTGCACTCGCAGGGTCCGACTACCGACACCAAGTACAAAGCTCTGGAACTTATTCCGGGTTTGAATGTAGGCGGCTATTTCGATGCCGGTGACTTTGACATCGAGACAGGTTCCAACATCAGCGTG
Source organism: Bacteroidaceae bacterium (assembly GCA_045642985.1). GTDB lineage: Bacteria > Bacteroidota > Bacteroidia > Bacteroidales > Bacteroidaceae > Colenecus. The sequence goes on from JAZUJU010000111.1 coordinate 16,156, forward strand.
GTCCAGAATATGGTGACCATCTGGGAGCGTTTCAAACCTATGCGCGACGAGACTTTCGTCAGCGAGGAGCAGCGCTATGTCGACCTTCACAGACCGGACGGTACTGCCGATATGCTGCAGTTCATCCGTCACGGAGTGCTGAATCTGGTGGCTCAGGCCGAGAACATCGGTCATATGTCGCAGACTCTTTCGAATTCAGTTCTTGACAACTATCATCATCTGGGTGATGCCGCAGCCATCACTGACGGACGTCACTACGACCCGTCTCTGAAACCGTACGAGATCTCAGCCGACGGCAAGTCAAGCGGAACACCCGATGATCTCTGGGCTTTCACATCGCGCGACCCGAGCCTCGACTTCCGTGCTGCAACAATGTTCGCAGCCGCCAGCCGCGTACTGCGCGGATTCGATGATGATCTGGCAGAACGCTGTCTGACCCAGTCAAAGAGACTGATGAGCGAGGCAACAGAGCTGATGGCACAGCGTCAGCAACAGCGTCCTGGTGGCCGTATGGGAGGCCGTATGGGCGGCAATGACATGGCCACAAATCTGCAGCTGTTTGTATCTACCGGACAGCAGGAGTATCTGGACAAGTTCTCTCAGCAGATATGGCCGGCTCTGGAGCGCAGCGCGAATTCAGCTATTGGAACTGCAATGGATGCTATTCCTTATATGGATGCTGAATACAAGGAGAAACTGCGCCCGTATGTTGCCAAGTACAAGGAATATCTTGACAATGTGAGCAAGCAGAATCCTTATGGTGTGCCAATCGGCACCGGCAACTGGGCAGGAGGCGGAAATGTGGTTTCGTTCGGTACCACAGCAGCGTTCGCATCCATCTATTTCCCAGATATCATTGACAAGACCTACGCCTACAATGCCATGGCGTATATGTTCGGCTGCCACCCATATCACAACTATTCGCTGGTCGCTACTGTCGGTGCGACTCATCCGAAATCGGTATTCTACGGCAACAACCGTGCGGACTTCTCGTTCATTCCCGGCAATGTAGCCCCGGGCGTTCTGTTCCGCAAGCCTGACCACTTTGAGAACTTCGACGACTGGCCATTCCTCTGGGGTCAGAACGAAGGCACCATTGCAGGTAACACCGGTTACCTTATTTTCGGTCACGCATTCAAGAATCTTGTCGGAGTGAAGTAAATCCGCCAACGTATAGCTGGGGACAGACATCCGTTCGAATCTGAACGGGGTCTGTCCCCAGTCCGTTCATGTGGATTCAGACGAAATCAATGCCTTGTCCGTAGAGGGCGAAGTCACCACGTGCTGGATCGTCGGGCCAGATTTCTGCCATGGCGCGGGTAATCTCAACGGCAGTTTTGAGGTCGGCATTGCGGCGTGACGTGATGCCTAATGATTTCGCGACCTGATAGACATGGGTGTCCAGTGGAATGATGAGTGCACTGGGTGGAATACGGGTCCATATTCCGAAATCGACAGGACTGTTTTTGCGCACCATCCAGCGCAGAAACATATAGAGCCTTTTGTTGGCGGAGGGACTGTCAGGAACAGGAATGCCGTTTATGTCTTCGAAAAAAGAGCAGAACGAATGCACATTGACAGACAACGATGCTGACGGGTCGAACATATCCTCCATTGAGCCGTATCTGCCGTACAGTGCGTTCAGCCTGTCGCAAAGTGCCTGATAGTCAGACTGGCGATAGAAACGGTAGAGACACTTGTCCGGTTCCTGACAGCATTGCTGGTATGCACCTGATGCGATGAAGCGGCAGGGCCCTCCGGCGGCATCCATTTGGTTGTGCATACGGTTCAGAATCTGAAGAAATACCTTGCGGCTGCCGTATGCCATCCACGCTGATATAAGTGCGGAGATTTCGATGTCCTGCTTGAGCGTGTAGCGGTGCGGAAACTGTATCGGGTCGGTTGGAATGAATCCTGCGGTTTCGTATCGGTCAGCTGCTATGATGAGCGCATGCCTGATGTCTTCTGTCATTGCTTGATATCGTTGATATACAACAGTTTATATAACGAGAACAGGGCCAGTGACGGGTTGCGCCCGAGAAGATTCCTCCTGATTAGAGGCGTGAAAGGATGGAATGCTCCCAACAGAAATGCCAGATGAAGCTTTTCAATGCGGCAGTAATGTGTCAGCAGGGACGAACCGACACCTATCTGCTCTTTGTGCGCGAGCAGGGTCCTTATAGACTCCTCGGTCTTGGCCAGGAAGGTGGCATTGTCGTCAGCTTCGGGCTTGAACAGCGGATTGTCTATGTGCAGAACGGATACGCCACGTCTTTCCAACTCCATACCGAATATAACATCCTCGTAGCCGTATCCTTTGAACGAAGTGTCGAACCTGATGCTCTGGAACAGTTCGCGCGAAATCAGAAAAGCGAAGGATGAGAATCTGGAGTAGGGGGAGCGGGAACGGTATTCGGCGCTGCGTCTGGCGTCAGCCCTTTTTTCGTATTTCCAGCGCAGTTCCACACCCTTGCACGGGAGGCTGTCGGGATGGCGCTCGCTTCCGCATACCACATCTGCGTCTGCTGCTGCGGCAAGGTAGTCTTTCAGAAATGTGTCCGAGCATACTTCGGCATCGCAGTCCATGAACAGAAGTTTGTCGTATATGGCATTGTCGGCAAGAAAATTGCGTATGGCTGAGCGGCCTATGTTCTGCTTCAGCATAATGAGACGGCAGTGCTCCAGAGCCTGGGCAGTGCGGCTGATGGCCTGCAGAGTGTCTTCATTACTGGAATGGTCATCTGCTACGATAATCTCGTATTCTGTTTCTAAGGCTTCTCCCTGTGTGTGGAGATCGGAGATTAGCTGAGAGCAGTCCCAGTTGTATGCCGGTATGAGTATTGACAGTGTTCCCACCCTTGTGCAGTCTTTTCGTCAAAGATAGTGGATATTTTCCATCAGAGCGTGGCTTCACTGAATAAAAAAGGTAATTTTGCGGAACATCGAAGCGAGCGGAGCGAGAGTGACCGTAGGGAACCAAGCGACAGAAAGGAGCGTGTTCGCGGTAGCGAACTAAAAAAGGTTTTCAGGTTTCATGCAGTTTCGCTCGTCGAAGATGAGCGAAACTGCATGAAACCGTTAGCAGAGAGAATGCGTCCGCACACGCTGGAAGACTACGTCGGACAGCGTCACCTGGTTGGTGAAGGTGCTGTGCTGCGCCGGATGATAGAGTCCGGCCGCGTCTCGTCGTTCATACTCTGGGGACCTCCCGGAACTGGTAAGACCACGCTGGCGCAGATAGTCGCCGAAAAATTGGAACTCCCGTTCTATACGCTGAGTGCGGTCAGCGCCGGCGTGAAGGATGTGCGCGATGTTCTTGACAAGGCGCGAAGCAACCGATTCTTCAACCAGAGCAGCCCGATTCTGTTCATTGACGAGATTCACCGTTTCAACAAGGCGCAGCAGGATTCGCTGCTGAATGCGGTTGAGACTGGAGTCGTGACGCTGATAGGCGCCACAACCGAGAATCCTTCGTTCGAAGTAATCCGGCCTCTGCTTTCACGAATGCAGGTCTACGTACTGAATTCACTTGACAAAGACGACCTGTTGGCTCTGGCCGACAGGGCCATACACAGCGACAACTATCTGAAGGAACGTAATATCGAACTGAAGGAGACTACCGCCCTGCTACGCTTTTCCGGAGGCGACGCGCGCAAGCTGCTGAACATTCTGGAACTGGTTGTAGAGGCTGAATCGGGCGATGTTGTGGTCACTGACAGCGTAGTGAGCCAGCGCCTGCAGCAGAATCCTCTGGCATACGACAAGGACGGAGAGATGCATTACGATATAATCTCGGCCTTCATCAAGTCAATCCGCGGCAGCGATCCCGATGGAGCGCTGTACTGGCTGGCCAGAATGGTTGAGGGTGGGGAGGACCCGGCCTTCATTGCACGAAGGCTGATTATCTCCGCATCCGAAGACATAGGCCTGGCCAATCCGAACGCCCTCCTGCTGGCCAATGCCGCATTCGATGCCGTAATGAAGATAGGCTGGCCCGAAGGCCGCATCCCGTTGGCCGAAGCCACGGTGTATCTTGCCACAAGCCCCAAAAGCAATTCGGCGTATCTCGGCATAGGCTCCGCTCTGGCCAAGGTGCAGGAGACTGGCAATCTGCCTGTTCCTCTGCATCTGCGCAATGCTCCCACCAAACTCATGAAGGATCTGGGATACAGCGAAGGCTACAAGTATGCGCACGATTACGAGGGAAACTTTGTGGAACAGCAGTTCCTGCCCGACGAAATCAGGGAAACGCGTTTCTGGGAGGCCCAGCACAACCAGCAGGAAGACCGGATAAAGGAAAGAATGGATACCCTTTGGCATCGTAACGGCAAATGACATATCAATCAAACGTCAGAAGAATGAAAAGAATGATCGGAAGACTGACAGCCGGTATTATCGCTGTCGGAACTGTGATGTGTATGCTCACTCTTGGCTGTTCGCCCGACTCGAAGCGCAGCGGGAAACAGGATAAGTCAAACGGCATTGATGCAGTCTGTGACGGTGAATTCAAATATTGGAACAGTGATTCGGAGCCTTTGAAACGCCTCAAAGAGTTTGTAACTAGGGTAACAGACAGCACTTCTGACGGCTATGTGCCGCCATGCGACAGAATTGCCGTATTTGACATAGACGGTACGCTACTCTGCGAGACAGCCCCGACCTATGTCAATTTTATGGCATACTGCAAGCGTGTGCTGCATGACGATACATATACTCCGACTCCCGAGGAACGCGATTTCGTCAGAGAAGTGGAGCAGTACATCCGTCAGCACCACTCGCTTAATAGTGACTGGGGTATGAAGACTATGGACGGGCAATCCAAGGCGTTCGGAGGGATGACGCAGCAGGAGTACCTTGACTGGTTCGCCGATTTTCTTGCAACTGAGCCTGCTGAAGGCTTTACCGGCCTGAAATGGGGCAGGGCGATATACTGGCCTATGATAGAAGCTGTCAATTATCTGATATCCAACGATTTCAGAGTCTTTATCTGTTCGGGTACCGACCGCGATCTTGCCCGTGCCCTGTTCAAAGGAGTAATAGACATTCCTCCGTATCAGTTCATTGCGTCGAATGTCAACTATGTCCCCGAAAGCCAGTATAAGGCTGGAAACACGAAGGAACTGCAGATTTCCGAAGGCGTGGTGTTCGATCCTGATGACAGATTTGTCCGTGGCAGTTCCATGTGTCTGAATACGGGCATCAACAAAATTTCCAGCATTACCCGCGAGATAGCCCGCAAACCAATCCTTGCATGGGGCAATTCGTCGGGCGACTACCCGATGTTCTCGTTTTCCACAACTGACAATGAGTACCCATCTATCGCATTCTGCATACTGTGCGACGATATAGAGCGGGAATACGGAAACCTGGAAAAGGCTGCCAGAACCAAGTCGGAATGCGACAGGAACGGATGGATTACGGTCTCAATGCGTGACGACTGGAGCACAATCTACGGGCCTGATGTCGAACGTACTAACGCATTCTGACGTTGTCCACGCCTACCAGACGGTCGTAGCGTGAGCCCTGCTGTCTGAACCAGACATAAATCTGATAATCGTTGACAGTTTCATAGCTGTCGCCCTCGGTGGCACCCGTCTCCATTCTGTCAGTGCCGTCGGGCATCCACAGGTAGCGGTAATCGTACGAACCCATCTTAAGCAGTACGGCCTTCTCGTAGCAGCCGGTCCGGTCGTTGTATTCCATAGCCCACTTGTAGCGGTTGCCGGCATCGGCGAAATCACCGTCCAGATAGAGTTTGCCGCCGCTCATTTCGGGCATCTTCAGGCTGAAATGTACAAACAGATAATCGGCCTCAATCTCGCTGAACACGGCTTCGTGCTTTCTGACCAGATAGCGTCCGTTGTGGTCCTCGTCATAGCGGTACTGCTTTGTCGGAAGATCCTGCATCAGGGTCGCGTGAAAGTATGGGTCGTAGAAGTCGATGCGGTCAACATGCTGCATATAGCTGTACATATCGATTATCTCGAAACGGCGGAACTCGTTACCGCCCTTGAAGATGAGCTTCGGATGATGCGTGAATTCCAGCTCCCTTTGAGAAAAGAAACTGGGACCTATTCTGCTGACTTCGGTAGCGTCACTATTGTTCTGTGTGACGTGAACGAAGACTTCGCTGGCAGGGAACAGAACAGGCAGCTGGCCGAATCCGACCTTTATGGACAGTTGCTGGTATTTGTCGTTGATCGAGGCATCGGTGTCGCCGGTGACCGATGCGTTTATCCCCACGCAGTTCTCCTGAATTGAAAAGCGCGCTATCAGCAACTTCTCGTGACTGTCATCGTCGGTAACGGTCACCTCGTAGTTGCCCGACTTGGTCAGTCTGGTGTTCTCGTTCGGAAACTTCAGTACATAATGCGTGTATAGGAATGTGGTGTTCCTTGAATACTCAAAGTCATCGAGCGTACGGTCGTTGAAACCGTCCAGATAGTCTATCTCGCTGAGTGATGACTCTTTCCAGTCGGCATTGCAGTGGCGTATGTGGTAGGTCAGACGATTGTACAGATGAGTGAACTCGTCGAACGATATCTGAATGAAGTCATCCGTCCTCAGCGTGATGACAGGGAACTCCTGCCAGTCACCGTTCCTGCTGACTTGCAACGTATGTATGCGGTCAGACAGAATTTCCGACCTGCGTGCCTGTACCTGAAGCGACATCACGCTGAGAATGAACATTATGTAAATCAGACGTCTGATACCCATCCTGCTGTAATTTTTACTCGTGCAAGCTGATTGCACTGCGTAAAGATAGCGGTTTTATTGATAATTACGACTGAACGAATGTGATTTCTCCGTTCGGCCCAGCCGATGCCGTCAGCGGGCGAGTGCGGTCTACGGCACCTGACAGTATCATTGTCGAGAGACGGTTCAGCAGCAGTGTCTGCATGGCGCGCTTGACCGGACGTGCACCGAATTCCGAATCAAAACCTGCGTCAGCAATCAGGCTGACAGCCGATTCGTCTACGCTCAGGCTTATGCCGCTGCCGGACAGCATGCGGCTGACTGCGTCGGCCTGCATACGGACAATACGGTGGATTTCGGATTTGTTCAGCGGAGTGAACACCACCGTCTCGTCAATGCGGTTCAGAAATTCCGGACGTATGGTCTGCTTGAGCATCTCCATCAGATGCGATCCTGTCTCGCTGAGCCATTCTTCGCGTGCAGCGTCGGTCTGACCTATAGCGGCTGAACGCTCGCGTATGTAGTCGCTGCCAAGGTTGCTGGTCATTATTATTATGGTGTTCTTGAAATTGACAGTGCGGCCTTTGTTGTCGGTCAGACGGCCGTCATCAAGCACCTGCAGCAGCACATTGAACACATCGGGATGAGCCTTCTCGATTTCGTCGAAGAGCACGACTGAGTATGGCTTGCGCCTGACTGCTTCGGTCAGCTGGCCGCCCTCGTCATATCCTACATATCCTGGAGGCGCTCCAACCAGCCTTGTTACCGAGAATTTTTCCTGATATTCGCTCATGTCGATGCGCGTCATAAGCTTCTCGTCATTGAACAGATACTCGGCCAGCGATTTGGCTAGCTCGGTCTTGCCGACGCCTGTGGTTCCAAGAAAGATGAAACTGCCGATAGGGCGTTTGGGATCCTGCAGGCCGGCGCGGCTGCGGCGCACGGCGTTGGCAACGGCACTTATGGCCTGCTCCTGACCGATAACACGTTTGTGGAGCTCGTCTTCGAGATGCAGCAACTTCTCGCGTTCGCTTTCCAGCATACGGCTCACCGGAATTCCAGTCCATCGTGCCACAACTTCGGCAATGTCATCGGCCGTGACCTCTTCGCGCACCATTGCATCACCGTCCTGTCTTGAATGCAGATCATCCTGGATGCGGGCGATTTCGGCTTCAAGTTCCTTCAACTTACCGTAGCGGATTTCGGCTACGCGTCCGTAATTGCCCTCGCGTTCTGCGTTCTCAGCCTCAATCTTGAGCTGTTCAATGTTCTGTCTGTTCTGCTGTATGCGGCTTACCAGAGCCTTCTCCTCCTCCCATTTGGAGCGCATGGCATGTTCCTGTTTCTGCAACTCATCTATCTGCTGGCCTATCTGAGCTAGTTTTACGTTGTCGTTCTCGCGCTTGATCGCAGCCCGCTCAATCTCCAGCTGCTTGAGTCTGCGGCTTATCTCATCCAGTTCCTCCGGGACCGAATCGCGCTCCATTCGCAGCTTTGCGGCTGCCTCGTCCATCAGATCGATGGCCTTGTCGGGCAGAAAGCGCTCAGTGATATAACGGCTGGACAGTTCCACCGCAGCAATCGCAGCCTCATCAAGTATGCGGACCTTGTGATGGTTCTCGTAACGCTCCTTGAGTCCGCGCAGTATTGAAATGGAACTTTGAGTGTCCGGCTCATCAACCATTACCGTCTGGAAACGGCGTTCCAGAGCCTTGTCCTTTTCAAAATACTTCTGATACTCGTTCAGCGTGGTTGCACCTATCGCCCTCAAATCACCTCGGGCCAGAGCAGGCTTGAGAATGTTGGCAGCGTCCATTGCACCTTCGCCGGCACCGGCGCCTACCAGAGTGTGTATCTCGTCAATGAATAAGATGAAATTGCCGTCAGACTGGATGACTTCGTTGATGACTCCCTTGAGCCTTTCCTCAAATTCACCCTTGTACTTGGCGCCTGCCACAAGCGCACCCATATCAAGCGAATATACGGTGCGCGATTTCAGGTTTTCGGGCACGTCACCGCGTACGATGCGCTGTGCAAGCCCTTCGATGATGGCGGTCTTGCCAGTGCCCGGCTCGCCTATGAGGATAGGATTGTTCTTGGTACGGCGGCTCAGTATCTGCAGCACGCGGCGAATTTCGTCGTCACGTCCAATTACCGGGTCGAGTCTGCCCTTCCTGGCCCGTTCGTTCAGGTTGATGGCGAACTGGTCAAGGTTCTGGGCTGATTGCGTGTTGTTCTGATAGTTCTGCATATTCTTTGGTTTTTGGTTTCTGCCGGGCCTTCGACAATTTACCTACCATTCAGGGAAAAGCGACAAAATGACATTCGGAACATCCTTTTGGCGGACAAATTGTCTGCATGCGGATGCCGTCCGACATTTCAAACAGATTATTATGTCTGATGTTTCTGGAAATTCTTAAATTTACATCGTTCTGCCGCTGATACGGAATGCGTTACGCGATAGAAATCATTGAAAACCGAAAGTCATTTCAGATATGAAGACAGTAAAAGTTATCCTTAGCGTTGCGGCGCTGATTGCCGCAATGAGTGTGAACGCCGCTCCCGCCGGAGAAGAGGCGAAGACCCTTAGGGGCGTCTATTCGGACGCCTTCAAAATCGGATGCGCCGTCAACGGCAGTATCGTATCGGGACGTAATGCCAGGGCAGTCGAACTGGTAAAGACTCACTTCAATGCGATTTCGCCCGAAAATGACCTGAAGCCCGAGGTGCTGCATCCGTCTGAAGACAGGTGGAACTTCGGTGCCGCAGACCGCTATGTGCAGTTCGGCAGGGACAACGGCATGTTCATACTCGGTCACACACTTATATGGCACAATCAGACACCGGCTTTTTTCTTCAGCCATTCGGACGGCACGCCGCGCAGTCACGAGGAGATGCGTGAGGTGCTTCGCAGCTACATTGAGACGGTCACAAAGCACTTTGCAGGCAAAGTTGACGCTTGGGATGTGGTCAACGAGATTGTCGGCGATGACGGCAGATACCGCAGCACGGTATGGACGCAGAGTTTCGAAGGCGACGGCGACGAGATTGTCCGGCTGGCCTTCAAGTACGCATCTGAATACGCTCCGGGCACTGAACTGTACTACAACGACTTCAACGTCTGGCGTCCGGCAAAGCGCGACGGCATCGCGCGCATAGTCAGAATGCTTCAGAAGGAGGGAATACGAATTGACGGAGTGGGGATCCAGGCTCACTGGGGGCTGAACTATCCGAAGAACGAATACATCGAAGCCTGCATCGACACATTTGCGGCACTTGGAGTCAAGGTGATGATTACCGAATTCGACATCGACGTGCTTCCGATTTCGCGCGAAGGTCAGGTTATCGGCAAGTCACTTAACGACCCTCTATACCAGTTGGAGGAGTTTGAAACCTATCTTGATCCGTACAAGAACGGTCTGCCGGACGATGTGCAGCAGCAACTTACCGAACGCTATCGCGAGATCATGCAGATATTTTACGACAAGCGCGACAAGATAGACCGGGTGACATTCTGGGGACTTGATGACGGTATGAGCTGGAAGAACGGCTCGCCGATTCCGAACCGCACCAACTATCCGCTCCTGTGGAACCGCGGTCTCACGCCTAAGCCCGCCCTCAATGCTATCCTGCAGATTCCAAACAGATAACACGCCTTCTGCACTGACCGAAGCGGTGCAAATTCGTGAACTCCGTACTCATTAAAAGTAAGCGGCAGGTATGGAGGTTACTACTATTTGTGTAATTTTGCGGCAGAAAATAAAAATCAACATTATATGGCAACCGAACTTAAGGGACTGACAAAGAGAAGCGAAAACTATTCGCAGTGGTATAACGAACTGGTAGTCAAGGCAGACCTTGCCGAACAGGCACCTGTACGCGGATGTATGGTAATCAAGCCGTACGGCTATGCAATATGGGAGAAGATGCATCAGGTTCTTGACGAGAAGTTCAAGGAGACAGGTCATCAGAACGCCTACTTCCCGCTGCTCATACCAAAGTCATACCTGAGCAAAGAGGCCGAACATGTCGAGGGCTTCGCAAAAGAATGTGCCGTTGTAACACATTATCGTCTCAAGAACGCAGAGGACGGTTCAGGCGTAATCGTCGATCCGGCTGCAAAGCTTGAAGAGGAGCTCATCATCCGCCCTACATCCGAAACAATCATCTGGAGCACTTACAAGAACTGGATCAAGTCCTATCGTGACCTGCCGATTCTCTGCAACCAGTGGGCTAACGTAATGCGCTGGGAGATGCGCCCACGTCTGTTCCTCCGCACCGCAGAGTTCCTGTGGCAGGAAGGTCACACGGCTCACGCAACCCGCGAGGAAGCCGAGACTGAGGCCAGAAAGATGCAGTCCATCTATGCGGAATTCGCAGAGAAATGGATGGCCCTCCCGGTTGTCAGGGGCGTCAAGTCCGAGACCGAACGTTTTGCAGGCGCTCTCGATACATACACCATAGAGTCAATGACCCAGGACGGCAAGGCACTGCAGTGCGGCACATCTCACTTCCTCGGCCAGAACTTCGCCAAGGCATTCGATGTACAGTTCGTTGACAAGGAGAACAAGATGGATTATGTATGGGCCACATCGTGGGGCGTATCGACCCGACTCATGGGCGCTCTCATCATGGCTCACTCTGACGACAACGGTCTGGTCCTGCCTCCGAAACTCGCGCCGACACAGGTCGTCATCGTTCCTATCTACAAGACAGCCGAAGATCTGGAGAAGATCAATGCACGTGTTGCAGGAATCGTGGATAATCTCAAGGCAAAGGGTATCAGCGTCAAATACGACAACGCTGAGAACAAGCGTCCGGGCTTCAAGTTTGCCGATTACGAAATCAAGGGCGTTCCGGTACGTCTGGTACTTGGTATGCGCGATCTTGAGAACGGCACACTCGAAGTGATGCGCCGCGACACTCTTGAGAAGCAGTCGATGCCGATCGAAGGTATCGAGGAGAGGGTAGTGGCCCTGCTCGACGAGATTCAGGAGAACATTTTCCAGAAGGCTCTGGCCTACAGAAACGAGCGTATGGTCAAGGTCGACACATACGATGAGTTCAAGGAGCAGATTGAGAACGGCCGCTTCGTGCTGGCTCACTGGGATGGCACACCCGAGACTGAGGCAAAAATCAAGGAAGAGACCAAGGCTACCATCCGATGCATTCCGATGGACTTCGACACAACTGAGGACGGCAAGTGCATCTACACCGGCAACCCGTCAAAGCGCCGCGTGCTCTTCGCCCGCTCATACTGATCCGAATTCGCGGACATTATCCTTTACCGGGTTACTTTTCCTTGAGAAGAGTGACCCGTTTCTTTCTGCGGAATGAATTGAATTCGTTCTCGTAGGCAATGCCTATGCCCTGCGTGTTCAGCGTAGTGTTGGTAAAGTAGCGCTGGTTGTTGCGGTTGTATCCCAGCAGGCTGATGCCGGCCTTGGGCAGCACGAGCCACTTCACCTCGAAGTCGCCGATGATGCTTGAGGTCTGGTACAGATTGTTCTTCTGATAGCCGAAATTGCCGTTCAGTATCAGACGGTTATCAAAAAGGTGAGCCTCAAGGATGCCCTCGAACGTGTCGTTGACATAAGATGTCGGATCTGCCGACAGATAGCCGGCATTTACATTGCTGGACAGCGAGAAGTATTCGCTGTTTATAACCTGCGACAGGATGTTGTTAATCTGACCGTTGATTGTGGAGTTGATGAGGGACTGCATCGCCGCAGTATTGCTGTTGTCCCTGGTAGCGTTGGAATAGTCGTAGGTGTAGAACTTGCCGATAGTAAGCAGGTATATGAACTGCATGTTGCGTTCCTCGTCGGTAGTCATCACGTTCGCAACCATCTGGCGTTCCTCGGCGCTTCCCTGAGGCAGGTCCACGTTGAACGACAATACAGGGTTCGAAGCCGTTCCGCTCACATCGAGAAGACAGCGCGCCCTGACACGCGATGACGATGACTTGGCACTTGCGTCAAGGTCGTACATCGAGACCGAATTGACCATATGACAGGCGTGTATATCCATTGAGGTACGGGACATTTCGCCGTTGAATATGATGCGGCTGTCCTCGAGCAGCGAGAATTCCTTGCGCAGGAGCTGCTGCAGCGACAGTATGCAGTTTCCGAAGTCAATGTCGAAGATACCGGTACCTGTAAAGCCGTTCTGCTTGTTGAAGCGCAACTGGATGTCACCGTGCCCCAGTGCTGTGCAGTTCACATTGTTGAGCGCTGCGGCCACCTTTGTGTTATTGTTAACGGACACGTTCAGCACCATATCGAACGGAGTCTCCTTCTTTTTCTTCTTCTTGCGGTTGCCGGTATCTTCGGCCTTTACTACGACTTCGGCAGTCGGAGGAACCGTCGGATCCTGGATGGTGAGGAAACTGTATGTTGTCGCGTTGTTCTTTGTCAGGTCAAGCTTTAGCCACGAACCCGGTGCCGTTGAGCAGTTTCCGGTTATCGAAGCGCGGGTGGGGCTGGTCCTGATCTTCGGATTTCCGGCAATGAACACTCGTCCGCTTATCTTGGACGACTTGTCATCCTGAGGAAGGTCGTATGCCTGTAATCCATCGGTCTGAACATCCAGGTCAACGCTGAAGTCGTGCAGGTTCTTATGCCTGATAACCAAGTCTATATAACCGTCGTTTCCCATCTGGTCGTAAGCCGTAAGCCTGTCGAACTGCATCAGGCCCGGAGTCAGCACGATATTGCCGCGAGGCAGGAAATAGCGGGTGTTGCTGGCCGCCACATCGATGAAACTCTCTTCGAGTAGAGCTGTGCCTTCAAGATCCAGTTCCTTCATCCTGCCGAATATCCTGAGGTCGGTAGTAGCGTATGTGCGCAGTTCCCTGAACACCCTTTTGGGCAGGAAACTGTTAAGAAAATACAGGCTGAGGCGTTCTGCCTTCAAATTGATGTCAAGGCTGTCCTTTTGAGGTGAAAAAATGCCTGAGATATATGACTGGCACGTGTCAGCATTGATAATATCGGCATTGAGCTCCACCATTCCAGTCAGATCGTTCCAGTTGGCGGTAAGGTCCAGACGGTTCATCTCTGTTCCCATCAGACTCAGATCGCCGGCATGGACGTATCCGGACACAATTGGTTTGTCCAGCAGAGCTCGGGCCTGAATCGAGCCTGATACCATACCGGAGATTTCCATATCCTCGCGGTGCAGCAGTTCCATGACGCGTGCCATTTCAAAACCGTCCAGACTGAACGCAAAGTTCCTGGCAGTGTCGGCCGAAATGCTTCCGTCTGCCATCAGTCTCTGAGAACCGTGGTACAACTTGAGATTGTGTATGTCGTATCTGCCGGAATCGGAAACGATTTGAGAGCGGTCTATGTGCCAGTCCCTGTGGTCAACATTTATCTCCGCCCTGTCGATATCAAGTTTCAGCCTCATCCTGCCGTTGCTGCGGTTGTAAGGACCGAATGTTACGGCTGTAAGCAGTTCGCCGTCAAAATCTCCCGGTTCGTCTCTCCTCCACGTGATTCTGCCGCCGGCACGGTCCCCGTTTCCGCTGATATCTGTGCGTAGATGAGTCCTGTACAGTTTGTCGGATTCGTACCAGCCCTCCATCTTGAGCATAAGTGAGTCGCGGTTTTCCACCGCAAGCGCGTAGTCTGTTATCAGATGTTTGTCGTACTGGAACTCAGGTATGTCAATCTGGATGACATCGTCTCCGGATTCATCGTCAATCCTGGCCTGCAGACTGATAGTTCCGCCAACTCTGGCCGGGATGCCCAACAGACTGTCAGCAAGGGTATTCTCTCTTACGGATGCGGTCAGCTCGAAACTGTTGTTATGACGTGTGCCGAGTTTCCTGTTCCTGCTCGTGAGCCTTTCGTACAATGAGGGGAATGTCGGTTTGATGATTCCTGCCAGAGACGCTGCCATTGTACTGAAACGGTATTTCCCATCAATCGTAAAATTCAGGACATCACTTTCGAACGATGTGAGCAGATTGCCTGACTCGGGAACATCGCGGATATTCAGTTCCGCCCTGTCAATGACCGTAAGCGCCTTGGAGTTGAGCACAGATATCGTGTCAAAAGTGACCGCGCCGCGCATTCTGTCGATGTCCTTCCCTGTGACATCCGCCGTCAGTCTGGCCGAAACGACCGAAATGCTGTCTTTTCCGGCAAATCCGGTGGTGGCCAGATTGATGCTGTCGACCGATACCCTGGCCGTGGTCCGTCTGTCCGAGAGTCTGTGGCTGATTTCTCCGCTTATATCCGCATTGCTGTCAGCTACATCGAAACTCATATTGTAGATTCTATCACTGAGCGCAAGTTTCAGATCAATATCGTCGTATTTGTAGTCCTTGTATTCAATGTACGGAATTTTTACAATAAAATCTGAAGAGTAGGAGCCAGGGCCGTCATAGCGTCCGCTGCCGTCGATACCGAGACTGGCCCTTCCGAAACCAGCATTGCCGGTAAACTCTCCCAGATTTATGTTGTCAGCATCGGCGCTGATGGTATGGAGTCCCTTTTCGGTCTTGAGCATAGCTGTGATCTGTCCTGCCAGATCTGAATTGAAATCAAGCGAAGCAGTGTTGTCGTCGATATTTCCGTTGCCTTTGAATATGACGGTGGTCCTACCCAGACCGTTCAGAGATACCGGAACGGCTGCAGCGGCTTCAGGCAGGTTGGCCGTCAGCCAGCCACCGAAATCTGCGCTTAACGCCAAGGTGGCCTGAACGCCCTTCAACGCTATACTGTCTGTAGGATCAATCACTGTTCCAGCAAATCCTGCAGAGATATCATTGACAGAATTTTTCAGCTTAACATTCCCGATTACCAGACTGTCTGCACTGCCATCGGCCGACAGGGTCATTGTCATTTCGTCGTGGAAGTTGTCAAGCATCGGCACGAAAGCCGAAAAGTCGGAGGGAACGAGCCGTATCTCCCTGGAGTGTAGTGCAAGTCTGCCATCTCTGTCCAAATGTCCGTCCATTCCGACTGAAGCGGCAATGCTGCTGAACCCTATGTCCGAACCACCCGTCTGCAGTCTGAAATTGCTGACCGATGTACTGTTGCGCCCCACATTCAGTCTGGCGCTGAGGTTCTGCAACTCGAAGCCTGAGCGTTCTGCAAAGTGCAGGTCACGTATGAACATGCTCGCAGTATCGTTCGAAAGAGCCTTCAGCGAAATGTTGGTGTTAAGTGCCGTCAGTCTGATGTGCGACTTGTTGAAACGGCCGGCTGTCTGTTCCGCGTTCCTTATGTCGTAACTGACCCGTCCGTTTCGGATTATCACGGAATTGGCGTTGACTGACGAGAAGAACCGGTTCTTTTTCCTGTTTCCGTCAGCCAGTGAATCTACGATGAACTGGTAGTTCGGGGCTCCGCCGACAGAATCGCGCCAGATGCGGATGTCCGGATTTAGAAGCCTGATGCCCGAAATGTCAATACGACCGGAAAGGAGAGACAGAGCCTTCATTCTGACTGTCGCCGAAGACATTGTGACTATTGTGTCGCCCTGAGGAGTGAGCAGCACGACGTTGCTGATGCTGATGCCGGCGGGACGGACGAACGACACTTCGCCCAGCGAGAAATCAGAGCCGAACATTTCCTCTACCTGACCGGATATGAACCGGGCAGCGGTGCTCCTGAATTTCTTGCTGTCAGTCAGCAGATTACAGCCTAGATAGACTGCAATAAGCAGAATGATGGCGGTATGTATGCCCCTGCCTCTACGCATTAGTGCACATTAAAAGCAATCTACAAAATTGCAAAGTTATAATTTCAGCGCTAACCTTCAAGACTAATTCCCATCAAATCGGACTATTTTAACCTTTATTCGGATGTGCGGCTGCTGTTGATAACATAGCGTCTCTTTTATGGCTTTATCTAGCATTTTATTAGTAATTTCGCGCCCGAGAATATATTTTAACCAAAATACAGTTAATCAATGTCAGAAATTATCCGATTACGAAAAGGTCTTGACATTCGGTTGCTCGGCAAACCGGAAGCGAAGATCGTCGACATCCGCGCACCCAAAAGTTGCGCTCTGTGTCCCGACGACTTCACCGGTGTCACCCCCAAGCTGGTGGTGAAGGAGCAGCAGAAAGTCAAAGCCGGGGAGGCTCTGTTCATAGACAAGAAGCATCCCGAGGTTAAGTTCGTTTCTCCGGTAAGCGGCGAGGTTACTGCCATCAACAGGGGTGCCCGTCGTAAGGTGTTGTCCGTGGTGGTAAGTCCGGACGCCAACCAGGAGTACGTCGAGTTCGGTACAAAGAGTGTCCAGTCACTCTCCGGCCGTGAGGTCCTGTCAGCTCTGCTGGAATCAGGTCTGTTCGCATTCTTCCGCCAGCGTCCGTACGATGTCATCGCATCGCCCGAAGACAAGCCTCGCGGAATTTTCGTTTCAGCTTTCGACTCCAAGCCTCTGGCACCGGATTTCGAGTTCGTCATCAAAGGTAAGGAACTGGATTTCCAGACCGGTCTGAGCGCACTGTCCAAGATCGCTCCAACCAGTCTCGGCATCAGCATCAAGCAGACAGCCAAGGTCCTGACCGATGCCAAGAACGTGGATATCTACACATTCAAGGGTGCACATCCGGCAGGCAATGTCGGCGTTCAGATCAACCACATCAAGCCGGTCAACAAGGGCGAGGTGGTCTGGACTATCGATCCGGAGGCAGTCATCTTTATCGGCCGTCTGTTCAACACTGGCAAAGTCGACATGACCCGCACCATCGCGTTTGCAGGCTCAAAGATGAAGGCACCGGCATACTGTAATGCTGTTGTAGGAACTGAACTGGCAGCCATTCTCGAAGGCCGTCTGGACAGTCAGGAAGGTGTGAGAATCATCAACGGTAACGTTCTGACCGGAACCAAGACCGCCATCAGCGGATGGCTCGGCGCATTCTCGAACATGGTTACAGCCATCCCCGAAGGTGACGACGTCAACGAATTCATGGGTTGGATTGCACCGCGTTTCGGTACATTCAGCGTAAGCCGCACATTCTTCTCATGGCTCACTTGCAAAAAGCAGTACGACATCGATGCACGTGTCAAGGGCAGTGAGCGTCATATGATTATGTCTGGCGAATACGACAGCGTATTCCCGATGGACATCTATCCCGAGTATCTGATCAAGGCCATCATCACCGGCAACATCGACAAGATGGAAGCATACGGTATCTACGAGGTGGCTCCTGAGGACTTCGCTCTCTGCGAGTTTGTCGATTCATCAAAACTCGAGCTCCAGCGTATCGTACGCGAGGGACTTGACAATCTTCGTGCCGAGATGGCCTAACCAATAGGAGGAAAAGTTATGAGTCTCAGAAATTATCTCGATAAGATTAAGCCTAACTTCGAACCGGAGGGCAAGCTTCACGCTTTCCGCTCGCTGTACGAGGGCTTCGAGTCTTTCCTTTATGTTCCGAACACAACCACAAAGAACGGCTGTAACATCCGTGACGCATTCGACAGCAAGCGAATGATGATTATGGTGGTGATTGCCCTCTGTCCGGCACTTCTGTTCGGTATGTACAACGTAGGCTACCAGCATTTCACCGCTGCAGGCCTTGCAACAGAGTTCTGGCCGATGTTCTGGTTCGGCTTCCTGGCAGTTCTGCCAAGAATCATCGTTTCGTACGTAGTCGGTCTTGCAATCGAATTCACCGTAGCGCAGTGGAAGCACGAGGAGATTCAGGAAGGTTACCTGGTTTCAGGTTTCATCATTCCTCTGATTGTCCCGGCAACCTGCCCGCTCTGGATTCTCGCAATCGCAGTCGCATTCTCCGTAATCTTCGCCAAGGAGATATTCGGAGGCACCGGAATGAACTTCCTGAATGTGGCTCTGATTACCCGCGCATTCATCTTCTTCGCTTACCCGTCAGTCATTTCGGGTGATGCAGTTTGGGTAGTGGATCATGCAATCTGCGGCCTGGGCGCATCTATTGACGGCTACACGCAGGCAACCACACTGGGTACCGCGTCAGTTGCCGCAGCCGCTCCGGCATTCGACTGGAACATGGTCTGGGGCCTTGTACCGGGTTCGGTAGGTGAGACCAGCGTCATCGCCATCGCTCTTGGCGCACTGCTGCTGCTCTATACCGGTATCGCCAGCTGGAAGACAATGCTGTCGGTATTCGTAGGCGGCGGTCTGATCGCATTCGTATTTAATAAGGTGGGTCCGGACAGCGCAATGGCTGCAATGCCCTGGTACGAACACTTCGTAGTCGGCGGCTTCTGCTTCGGCGCAGTCTTTATGGCCACCGATCCTGTCACATCGGCCCGTACGGAGACCGGCAAGTTCATCTACGGTTTCCTGATCGGCGCAATGGCCATCACAATCCGTGTCCTGAACCCAGGTTATCCCGAAGGCATGATGCTCGCAATCCTGCTGATGAACTGCTTCGCTCCGCTCATCGACTATTGCGTAGTTCAGGCTAATGTAAACAAACGTGCAAAACGTGCAAATAAATAAGGTTATGGCTACAAAGGAATTCAAATGCAAGGTTTGTGGCTATGTCCACAAAGGAGACAAGGCTCCTGAAAACTGCCCTGTATGCCAGGCTCCGGCTTCGGAGTTCGAAGAGATAAAGCCGGCAAAGAAGGGACTCAACACCAACAGCAACGCATACACTATCATCTATGCCGCTGTAATGGTAATTATCGTCGCTTTCCTTCTGGTGTTCGTGTCACAGGTTCTCAAGGAACGTCAAGACGCGAATGTCAAGAACGATACAAAGAAGCAGATTCTCTCGTCACTCAACATCACTGACGTGGAGGATGTTGCCGGCAAGTATGCAGAGGTCATCGTGGGTGATTTCCTGATGGCTGAGAACGGCAAACCGTCTGAGCAGGTCGATGACGCAGACTTCAAGACCAGCGACAAGTACAAGCTGGAACTTCAGGAAGGCCGCAAGCACATCTTCGTTGCCGAGGTTGACGGTGAGCGCAAGTTCATCATCCCGATGAACGGTCTGGGCCTTTGGGGTCCCATCTGGGGCTACATTGCCCTGAACGAGGACCGCAACACCATCTACGGCACCTATTTCTCACATTCCGGCGAGACTCCGGGTCTGGGCGGCGAAATCGCTACCGAGTACTTCCAGGACCGTTTCATCGGCAAGAATGTACTGAAGGATGAGAAGGTCGCTCTTACGGTTACCAAGTTTGGAAAGGCAACTGATGCACAGTACGAGGTCGACGGTATCACAGCCGCTACAATGACATCGAACGGCGTCAATGCAATGATCAGCACTGTGATGTCGGAGTATATGCCATTCCTTACAAAGGCCTGCTGCAAGGGGCACGAAGGTGGCTGCGAAGAGGATGGCTGCTGCGAGGAGGAACACGATGAGTGCGACGGCAATCATGAGAATTGCGAGCACAATCACGCTGAATGTGAAACCAATGAATGATGACAGCTATGGCAAACAAGAATAATGAAGTAATGAAACAGCCGCTGTGGGTCAACAATCCTGTGGCTGTCCAGATTCTGGGTATCTGTTCGGCTCTGGCTGTTACGGCCAAGCTTGAACCGGCCATCGTGATGGGACTTTCGGTCACCATTATCGTGGCTCTGTCAAATGTAATTATCTCTCTTCTGAGAAATACCATTCCTAACCGTATCCGCATCATTGTCCAGCTGGTGGTTGTAGCCGCCCTGGTGACAATTGTGAGCGAGGTGCTGAAGGCTTTCGCATACGATGTCAGCGTCCAGTTGTCAGTCTATGTGGGTCTGATCATCACCAACTGTATCCTGATGGGACGTCTCGAGGCTTTCGCAATGCAGAACAAGCCTTGGGATTCGCTGCTTGACGGTATCGGCAACGGTCTGGGATATGCGCTGATTCTGGTCATCGTGGCTATTGTCCGCGAGCTGCTCGGCAGCGGCGAACTGCTCGGCTTCAGAATCATTCCGCAGTGCCTGTACGATTGCGGTTATCTGAACAACGGTCTGATGCTTATGCCTCCTATGGCTCTTATCCTGGTCGGCTGCATCATCTGGTTCCATCGTGCAAAAAATCCGGATCTTCAGGAAAAGTAATTTTGCAAGTTTCGCATGCTAAGGTTTATTGTTAATGAGAGTCTGTTGGGGCGAAACTTGAAAAATTACGTCCCTGCTATGACCCCCTCCTGTATCCTCCCCTCAGGGGAGAACCCAGCCGTGAACGGCTGGAACAGAATTTTCGCAGGCGAAACTTCTGTGGATTAATATTATAAGAATTATGGAACACTTTTTCGATTTACTTGTAAGATCTGTCTTTGTTGACAATATGATTTTCGCATTCTTCCTGGGAATGTGCTCATTCCTGGCCGTTTCCAAGAATGTGAAGACTGCTTTCGGTCTGGGTATCGCTGTCATTTTCGTACAGCTCATCACTCTGCCTGTAAACTACCTGCTTCAGGTCAAGGTACTGGATCCTCTGGGCCTCGGTTTCCTGAGCTTCATCCTTTTCATTGCGGTTATCGCTGGTATCGTACAGCTGGTTGAGATGGTGGTCGAGCGCTTCTCCCCGTCACTCTACAACTCACTGGGTATCTTCCTGCCGCTGATTGCCGTCAACTGCGCTATCATGGGCGGTTCGCTGTTCATGCAGCAGAGAATCGGCATGGATCCGTCGAACACACAGGCCATCACCTGTTTCGGCGACTCCATCGCATTTGCAATCGGTTCAGGTCTCGGTTGGGCTCTGGCTATCGTATGCCTTGCAGCAGTCCGCGAGAAACTGGAGTACAGCGATGTTCCAAAGCCACTCAAGGGCATCGGTATCACTTTCATCACCGTCGGTCTGATGGCTATGGCATTCATGTGCTTCTCGGGTCTTTCAATCTAAAAAAAGGAGGTAGTTATGAATATCTATTTATCAAGTATTATAGTTTTCCTCGCTGTAATCCTGCTGCTGGTTATCATTCTGCTGGTGGCAAAGAGCTACCTCGTCGCATCGGGCAAGGTCAAGATTACAATTAACGGCGACAAGGAACTTGAGGTCAATTCAGGTGCAAGCCTTCTGAGCACTCTTGCAGAGAACGGCGTATTCCTTCCTTCAGCCTGCGGCGGCAAAGGCTCCTGCGGCCAATGCAAATGTCAGGTTCCTGCCGGCGGCGGTGAAATTCTCGATTCCGAGAAGGGTCACTTCACACGCAAGCAGATCAAGGACAACTGGCGTCTGGGCTGCCAGTGCAAGGTCAAGGGCGATCTGTCAATCAAGGTTCCGGATAGCGTAATGGGCGTCAAGGAGTGGGAGTGCGAAGTCATCTCCAACAGGAACGTCGCCACATTCATCAAGGAGTTCAAGGTCAAACTGCCAGCTGGCGAGCATATGGATTTCGTACCGGGTTCATACGCACAGATCAAGATTCCTGCATACGACATCAACTATGCGGACTTTGACCGTTCACTCATCGGTGACCTGTATGTTCCGGCATGGGAGAAGTTCGGTCTGTTCAATCTGAAGCAGAAGAACGAAGAACCTACCATCCGTGCATATTCGATGGCCAACTATCCTGACGAGGGTGACATCATCACTCTTACAGTACGTATCGCTACTCCTCCTTTCAAACCAAAGGATCAGGGTCCCGGCTTTATGGATGTTCCCTGCGGTATCGCTTCAACCTATATTTTCAGCCTGAAACCTGGTGACAAGGTGATAATGAGCGGCCCTTACGGTGAATTCCATCCGCGCTTCGATTCGAAGAAGGAGATGATATGGGTCGGCGGCGGTGCCGGTATGGCTCCTCTGCGTGCCCAGATCATGCATATGCTCAAGACTCTGCACACACGCGACCGCGAGATGCACTACTTCTATGGTGCCCGTGCAATTGACGAGGTCTTCTTCATGGACGATTTCCTGGCTCTCGAGAAGGAGTATCCGAACTTCCATTTCCATCTTGCTCTGGACCGTCCGGATCCGAAGGCAGATGCAATGGGCATCAAGTACACTGCAGGCTTCATCGCTCCTGTCATGGGCGACACCTATCTCAAGCAGCATGAGGCTCCCGAAGACGTTGAGTACTACCTGTGCGGACCTCCAATGATGGCCAAGACCGTGTTGGATCTGCTTGATTCGCTCGGCGTTGAACCGAATGACATCATGTTTGACAACTTCGGCGCATAGTCACATTGAATTGAATCATAGATTTGCTGCTCCAAATGTAAGATCTGTCCGGATCTCATCATTTGGAGCAGCATCCGTTGTGTGCACCAGAAGAATTGTTAGTTTTGTATCAGAAACGGAATTTGCTGTAGGATGGCAGAAGAATTCAGGGATAAGGTTTTTCGCGCTGTGGCGATGATCCCGAAGGGGCGAGTGGGGAGTTATGCCCAAGTGGCTGAACTGGCAGGATTTGCTGGAGCGGCCAGAGCAGTCGGAAATGCGCTTCACCTCAACACGAACCCTGCTCGGGTTCCGTGTCACAGGGTTGTCTGCGCTGATGGCAGTCTCGCTGACGGGTACGCCTTTGGTGGTCATGAGAAACAGAAGGAGAGACTGAAAGCCGAAGGCGTCGTTTTTACGGAAGATGACAGGAGGGTTGATATGGCCAGATGCGGCATCGTCATTGAGGATCATCCGCTGGAACCCTTTCTACCTCCAAATGGAAGAGTGCTGTTCCTTGGCAGTTTTCCTCCACCTAAAGCACGCTGGTCTATGGATTTCTTCTATCCTAATTTCCAAAACGATTTCTGGCGGATACAGGGACTTATTCATTATGCCGATGCCGGACATTTCATCGCTGAAGGCAGAAGGTGTTTCGATTGTGCCGGGATAAAGGCTTTCTGTCTGGAGAGTGGACTTGCATTCTTTGACACCGCTTCAAGGGTATGCCGTCTCAAAGGCAATGCCAGCGACGACTTTCTGGTAATTCTGCGCCCCGCCGACATTGCCGCGATGCTGCAAGCGATGCCTATGTGCCGGACAATTGTCACCACGGGAGGAAAGTCTTCGGAGGAACTTATCGAGATTCTGGACAGGCAGGGCACGACAGGCGTGGCCCAACCGCCGGTAGGCATGTTTACAGATATATGTATCAATAACAAAAACATACGCTGGTGGCGCATGCCATCGTCATCGCG
>JAZUJU010000112.1:0-20080 GCA_045642985.1 Bacteroidaceae bacterium
TGTAGTGCAGGTCATCTTCTTCGCCATACAGGAAAAACGATTCGTCGAACATTCCGACAGCCTCCATCGCGGACTTTCGGACGAAGAAGCAGGAACCCTGTATGTACTGATACCTTGGGATGAACCATTCCATACGGTTACAGACTGCCGTCAGCATCACCCACAGATAGCCATTCATCATATTTGTGAAACTGAAGGAACGCATGCTGGCCCTTGATTCAGAAAACATCTGCTTCATCCCATACATACACAATCCTGAATCTTTTTCGAAAGCCTGCAGAGCTGTTGCGAATACAGGTTCCATCATGCGCACATCCGGATTCATTATCAGTATCACCGGTGCAGAGGCATATCTTATTCCGATATTGTTGCCCTGACCGTAGCCCCCGTTCCGTTCGTTCCTGAGCAGTTTCACATCGGGATACGACGAGTGTATCCGGGAGAATGTATCGTCGCATCTGAGGCTGTTGTTATCGACCACTATCACCTCAAGCTCCGCAGCAGGAATATCGGAATAGCCGTAAACAGACTTCAAGCAATCAAAAATGTCCTTTTCGGAATTATAGGTCACTATTATGACCGACAATTTATATGCGGGCCCAATCATATCATACATTCGAAAGATGATGCCTGCGCCGCAGGATTCTGATTATCTTGTGAGGCTTACGATATTTCAGTTCGTAAACATACTGAAGCAGATCGCAGCCCGTAGCCACCTGTCTTGATATCCTGTACGGCAGGAAATGACTGAGCCATTCAAGCAGCTGCATTCTGATGCGGAATTTCTTCTGACTACATCTGTCATATCTTCCCAGTATCCCGTCCAAGCCTGCGATGAAATCCGTATCCTTGCGGTCCCTGCAGTTCATCGTATATACAGACATAAGTCCTTTGAACAGCTGGCGGTCATACTTTCCGCCATAATGGCTCTGTATTGAGCTGTAGAACTTGTCCAAAGCATGCAGACTGCTCTCCTGATGTGTAGAAATATAGTTGGAAAGGGACTGGATACTATCGAAAATCCTGTATGCATAATCAGGTTCGGTATCAGCATACCCATACTTCATACCGGCCAGAATGGTCTGCATATTATAATCGGCATCTTCGAGCGACTTCAATTTCACATCCCATACAATGCCGTGGCGTCTCAGGGAATCGGCCCGGTATATGTTGTTCCACACCACAAAGGGAAGTATTCTTTTTGCAAAGGCGGAAACGTCATCCTTATGAATGGGATAGCCGTAGGCATATGCAACAGAATTGAAATCTATTTTTCCATTCCGGCATTCTCTGGACGGGAAAACCATAAAATCAAATTCAGGATGATTCTTAAGAGCCTCTGTCCTGTTGCGCAGGCAATAAGGCATCACGAAATCGTCCGAATCCAGAAACATTACATACTCCCCGACAGCTTTTTCAAAACCTATATTCCGACAGGTCAGCGGACCTTTGGGTTGTGTTTCACGCCGTATCACCGAAATTCTGTCATCACGCTTCGAATAGTCATATAGAGCGTTCAGTGTATCCTCTTCCGAACCGTCATCGACCAGCAGCAGTTCCCACGAATCAAAATCATTCGCAAGAATACTGTCAATCATCTCCGCAACCAGATGTTTGCGATTGAAGACAGGAATTATGATCGACACTTCCGGACTTTTCATTTCCTACAAATTTAGTGAAAATTGGGGTAATATATGCCATCGCATACAGCGGAAAAAAATCGAAGAAGTCCAAAAGATTGGATCGGGCCCAAAATGTCACTGCTCCGAAAGCGAACACGACCAGTTTTGCCCGAACATTTGTGGCATGATGGATGCAGATCAGATAGAACAGTATGAGCAGCAGAACAAACATCAGTCCATAGTCATATATGAATACGCGATAACCGGAATTACCCCAACCGTATTTCGAAATTTCAAACTTCCTTCCGAACAGCACATCACTCGAAGACATGAAATCGTCGAACTCATCATCAAACTCTTCAGTCACACGGTTGTCACCTTCGAATTTGCCTTCATCGTTTATCTCAAGACGTTCCAGGATAAAGATATTGACCAGATTATCCCCCCTATTGTAATTGTAGGCGAACACGCAGCCTACTGTCAGTACTGCAGATATAATCAGTATCCGAGCCCACAGATTCTTGCGTCTCAGCCAGACACTGATAAAGTAGAGCACGGTCATCAGCAGGTATGCCGCAAGCGAAAATGTCAGCGCTACGGTAATGAACAGAATCACATTATACCATTTGCGCCAATGAGATATCTGAGTCATCAGCAGAAAGACGCAAGCCGAGCCTAAATGAGCTGGTTCAAGAAAAACGGAATGGAAACGTGGAAGAATGGCATCGGCTGCAATTCTGTTATCAAGCAGGAACAGGTAGTAATTGTAGAACGAGTACATCAGATCCTCGTTCTCAACAGAGCTGTTAGGCAGTGAGAATCCGAGCTGGTATAGGAAATAATACGGAATGGACACCATCATCATAAGGGCCATAGTCACGCACATCCACTTCATCAGCCTGCGCAGAAAATCAATTTTCAGGCTGAAGAAGACCATAAAGACGATAAGTTTGAATACGATGATTATGTATCCGTTCATACCCAAGTCATTCACAATGGCCATATACAGAGATATGACTATGAATGCTATTGCAGGATACTTGTAGTCCGTTCGGGTAAACAGCTGTTCCTTCAATGTTCTGGACAGAAGCCAGGCCACCACTACAGGCATCGATGCAATTATCGGGTAGATATGGTTCAGTTTCCACATAAACCACGGATTGAGAGAACCCAGATATGCAATCAGCACACCAAGATACAGCAGTGCAAAGGCGACATCCGATTTCCTGATAATAAAGCGGGAACGCAGCTTTCCTACATCAATCTGGAAAAGCCTGTCAATCCTGATGCGCTTCAGTGTCAGTTTATGTGAGAGTGTGTCAGCCATTCTTCTTGCGTTTAACCAAAGAGAGCAACAGATCGCGTTCAGACTTTCTCAGGGATACTGTCCATACAAAACACAGGCCAACCAATACCGTTGCGGGAACAGACAGGAGGAAACTGAGATTGAAGGTCATTATATGTTTGAAGACAAGACCTGTCAGGGTAAGTACTATTATCAGAGGAATGACTCTGCCATATACATTCAGGCAGAAATGCATAACATCAAGATTGACTGTTCTTTTAAGGAATGGCAGGCGGGCTACGGCCATTACAGCTTCAACAGCAATAAGCTCAATCATCACGACAAGCAATGAGCCGCCCAACTGGAATGTTATCCACGCAAGTGCAAGGAACAGCAGCTTTGGCGTGTACATGATGATTGTATACCATTTAATGTTTCCGGTCGCCTGATTTGCCGAATGCAGACCATACGTGAACTGGTCTGCAAGGAACATAATCAGGAGGCATTGGCATAGAAGAGTGGAATACTCAGGTACCGGTCCCCGCACCCAGGCCTCCAGAATGCCGTCCATTTCCACAATCAGAGGTATAAATGCCAACGACATCAGAACCGTAAGGATTTTACTCTCCAGTTCTGCCAGTTCCAACATTTTGGCGCGGTCAGACCGGCCTTCCGCCTGCATAATCTGCGGATTCATCGCATTTGTAACAGAAGTAGCCACGAATGCGACGGCAGAATACAGATGCGTGGCAAGGCCATAAGCCGCATTCGCCGCAATGTTCAGGAAATGATTGAAAATCACTGCCAGTCCTTGGGTCCGGCACACGACTACGCCCATCCCGTATGTTGTCCATCCGGCAAAACCGCCCAATTGCTTCAGATATACGGGATTGAAATCACGGAAGAAGAGAGATGGTCTGCACTCACTGTATCTGCAAATCGCGTAGACTGAATATATGATGAATTCGAACAGGAACACACTGATCATCATATATGAATAAATCAGCAGCTTATCCACATCCATACCTAAGAGCAGGAGAGTAAGCGTCAGCTTGAGCAGGCCGTCCAGTATCTCTATGACGCACATGAATACGATGTTCTCGTGTGCAATCAGCAAAGCTTTGAACGGGGCTGTGACAAACGACACGAAAATCATTGCGACAGACATTTGGTAGACTGTCGATGCGGCGGGAAGACGGACGGCATCAAATTTCAGATGATGCAGGGAGAAATCCTTGAAGGCAAGTATCAGGAGAGCAAGTATTACGCCTACAGCAAGATGAAGCAGGACACTGTTGGAGAACACTTTTCTAGTCACTTCAGCATCATTCTGTCCTATACTGTACGAAATGTGGCGCTGCGTGGTCACCACCAGGGCATTGGTGACAAAAGACAGCATAGCAACAATGCCTGCAATAAGGCAGTATATTCCATAGTCGGAATCTCCCAGTGCCTTCAGTATGAGCGGAACCGTATATAGCGAAAGGCACAGATTGATGAAAGACTTCACATACTGTGCTACAGTATTGACAAATATACGTTTCGTCGGATCCATATGTATGAACACCCGTTATTGACTGATCTGACCGTATCTCACGATTGTTCAGTTAAGGGATGGCTTACATCTGATGCAGTATTGGAGAACAGTTCATCCTTGACATAGTATAGCACAGAAATGATGCCTGTCAGAAACATAATACCTAATACGAATGTCATTCTCTTGGGTTCAGAAGCTTTTATCGGCACCGTAGAATTCTGAAGAACCGTAAAGGCCGGAGTCGATTCCTGAACTTTGATCTTTGCGGCCTGAAGTTGGGTGTTCATTGCAGAATAGGCATTATACTTCATCTCCATCTCGTTTTCCAGCCTTTGCCGTTCCGAGATGAAAGACTGGCCGATGGCATTCTTGTGCGCATCGCAATATATGCTGTACTCGTTCATTGCCACATCGTACTCAGTCCTTGCCTCCTCTGTCAGAGTTGTGTAGAACTCCATGTCCGCACGCGACTTGCTGGTCCGGTATGTTGTGATGAAATGCTGCAGATGCTCACGGACTGAATCTGCCAGAGTAGCACAGATCAGCGGATCCTGATCCCGTACTGTAATAGTGACGACATCAGTTTTTCTGTCAACCGTACACGTGATATTATCCTGAATCTTTTTCAGAATTGCCGTTTCTTTCTCGGAGAGCATAAAAGAACTGAACCTTGAGTCCGTTGCACCTTCAACAGCCACTCTTTCGAATTTCGGCTTGCGCTTCAACTGCTTCTTAATCCATCCGAAAACAGGTTCCCAGGGTGTATGCTTCTGATAATTCTGCATGTAATCGAAATAATCGGTACTCACCGAGCCATCAATCGTTCTGACCTGGATGTCAAACAGTCCGACCAGGAAGTCGTTTGATTCAAACAAATCGGGATATAATGTCGGATATATGGCATCAACTGACTGCATTGCCGACAGGTCAAACCCGAAAGAGGCTGCAATGGAAGCCAGACTGCCACCCGATGAAGCGCTCTCCGTTTCAGGAGCCAGCAGCACTTTGCTATGGTAATACCTTGGGAAAAGGATAATGAAGAGCGAAGCCAACACTCCCGAAGCGAACACGATTGCAGCTATTCTCCACTTGTTCTGGAGAGCCTTTCGCGCTACTGCCAGAAGGTCGATAACTTCAGATTTTCCGTCCTGTTCCTCCATAATCATTACTTTAACAGATTAGCGATAGATACCATCATCGTCGATATTGATGCGGCGGTGCTGCCCATTCCCATCCATTCGGCTGCTGTCAGCTTATCCCTCATCTCCTTTGTCGGAACTACAATCTCACAGCCGGGCTGTATTGCCTTGTGCGAGTTTTTCCTGATCAGTTCCACGGAACCGTTCATATAGATTGCATATACGCGGTTCTTCCTTGCCCTGTTGGCGTATCCGCCGGCGTGCTTGATGTAATATTTCAATGTAGCTCCGTCCCTGAAATTCATTGAAACCGGATGCATAACCTCTCCGCTTATCTTGACAGTGCTTGAATACTGCGGGACCACAAGCTTGTCATACTCCCTCAGGACAATATCCTCTACACCTCCGGGATTGTCCAATGCCTCATCGAGGTCAATTGCCACTGCGTAGCTTGTACCTATGTCAACCTTCAAGTTAAGAAGTGAGTCGGCCAGCTTCATGTCAATATCCCTGGCAGTATTGCTCATACTGCTTTCATACAGTGCGATCTGCTGGTTTTTCAGATTGGTCTGGAACTGAAGTCTCTCTTCCTCGGTCATCGTCCGTTCCAGACGGGCACCCTTGGCGTATGCCAGGTCAGTAAGTCCACCGGCAGCCTTTACAAGATCAGAGAGTCTGAAATTCTTGGATGTCATATTGTATGAACCGGCAAAGTTCACCGAACCGGCGACAGACACAGGCTGCAGGTCAAACGACACAGGACTTTTCCTGACTACGACCTCGTCGAAAGGTTTCAGTATGAATCCCTCCTCTCCGTCCACCACAAACTCATCCTTCAACGAGAACGAATACATTTCGGATATGGTGTCAGAAGTATGTATGGCTGAAGCATCATATATCTTACGGAACACATCCACGCGAGCCACAGACGCGTTAGAAGTAAGTCCGCCTGCCTGAAGGACAAAATCTTCAATGGTCGTATTGTCGGCATACATATACAGGCCCGGATACATTACCTCCCCACTGATTTTCAATGTACGTTCAGACATCAGATCCCTCTTGTCTGACACATACAGAACATCATTCTTCTTCAACTGCACATCAGGAGAAGTTCCGTCCAGTATGCCCTTCAAATCAATGGAAAGGACTTCCATCGACAAGTCATCCTTCTGGCGGTGCATGACGGCCCTGTTCGTGAATGCATCTTCGAGGACTCCATCTGCCGCCAGGATAAGATCACGTACGCTACTGATATCTGCGCCCAGTTCATACATTCCCGGATGGAACACAGCACCGCGCAGCTCAACCATATTTGAATATCTGACCAGAATGGAATCCACATAGACTGAATCGCCGTCATGCACATCAAACGAAGAGAAAGCCGCCTCTCTGACTGTGTGGACAGAATACTCCGAGCCTTCTCCATTCTTTCGTATCAGACGTATGTTCTTTCTGAACGCGTCGCCCGTAAATCCGCCGCTATAATCAAGGAGCGATTGCACGCTCTCGCCGTGTTTCATTTCGTAAAACATCGGGCGTTTGACACGTCCGGTGATCTTGACCAGTCCGCTGTAAGCCCCGACAACTATAATGTCATTGTCCTGCAGGCGTATGTCACTACCGATATTACCGTTGAGGATGTAATCGTAAACGTCTATCTCGGCGACCGACTTACCGTTGCGATATACCTTGATTTCACGCAATGTACCGATATCATTAATTCCGCCTGCCAGATACAGTGCATTGAACGCAGAGCCGAGAGCACTCATAGTATATGTACCCGGTGTCTTCACTTCGCCCATGACCTGAACCTGAATGCTTCTGGTAGAGCCTAATGTGAGACATATTTCCGAATCGTTATAATACTGGCCAAGAATTCTTTTCAATGATTCGTTTGCCTGGGCGACGCTCTGTCCTGACAGTCTGACAGGCCCCACACCAGGTATGGTAACCGTTCCATCCGGAGATATTTCATCATCGAACGTCTCCTGCGAAGCGCCCCATATGTCAATGATGACATTGTCTCCGGCTCCGAGTCTGTAGTTTTCCGGAGTCGCGATATTCATACTCGGTTCGAACGTAAGATACGGATTGTTGAAAATGTCACGTCCAAAGACCTGCGACTCGTCCCTGAGCCTGTTCTGATAGTACAGCAGAGAATCAAGGTCCAGAAATGAGATCTCGTCGTTCATCATCTCGGACATCTCCAGATCCGTATAATTGTCCATACCCCTGACGCCGCGGATCTGGCTCTGGAGCATGTAACTGTTCTCCTTGAGATAAGATTCCCTCTCCTTCTGCTGTTCCGTACGGATACGGCTTCGGGACACATTTCCTTTGCGGTTACTGACGTCAATCCGGCCAAGCCCCATCCCATCCGCCTCGTACTTGCGGCGCAGCTCCTGAAGCTGTTTGACGGAAACGCCCTTCTTCAGCAATTTGGATACTATATCCGCCTGGGAATCGCCCGCACTCTGGCACTCCTGCACGAAACTGATTATCTGACTTTCGCTCATCTGCGCACTCACATTCTGTGAAAAGCCCAAGATGAACAGCGCCACAAACAGGATATTTGCAAATTTCTTCATGAGACAAATCTGATTTATGTTAAAGGCCGGAGCCGTCAGGCGGAATCAGAACTTCTTACCGCTGACAATCGACCAGAACGTATCGAAAATAATCCCGAAATCAACAGACAGAGAGCGCGTTTCCAGGTACTCGATATCCATCTTGAGTCTGGTGAGCATCTTCTCCATAGTATCGGTATAGCCGTTGTATAATGTTGCCTTTGACGAAAGTCCGGGACGCATCAGATAGACGAAACGGTATTCGTCCGTATGCTGCGATATCTGGTCAATGAAATACTGACGCTCCGGTCTTGGTCCGACAAACGACATATCGCCCTTCAGCACATTCCACAACTGCGGAAGTTCATCGAGATGATGATTGCGCAGGAAAGTTCCGACCCTGGTAAGATGAGCCGCTCTCTCGGAATCCAGACGCGGGATTCCATTTTCTTCGGCATCGGTCTTCATCGAACGGAATTTGTAAATGGTGAAAGGACGGCCCTTGTACCCTATTCTCTCCTGGCTGAAGATGACAGGACCATCATGTTCCAGAAGAAGTGCGATTACGACAAACAGAATCAGCGGAGAGCAGACAAGCAGTCCCAATATCGCCCCGACTATGTCAAGAATACGTTTCACGCATAACTGCAGCACATTCATCGCATCCTTGTGTCTGGCATCCGTCAAAGCTGATTCGTACTCAGATATATTGTTATTAAGTTCGGCCATTACCTACATATTTTTTTTATTAACGCACCAGACATTCTTTTATTGTCCGCTTTTGCACGGTGCGTTAAAAAATTACGTTATCTTCGCAGACGCGGCACTTCAAGGTCCAGACGTCAGGTCGGTTCAAACGGGTGCAAATTTACTTTTTTTTCACTAAAATTAAAAGATTGTCACATATGAAAGCTTTCGTTTTTCCAGGTCAGGGTGCCCAGTTTCCAGGAATGGGCAAGGATCTGTTCGAACAGTACGACTGGGCAAAAGAAATGTTTCTTCAAGCGGACGAGATTCTGAAGTTCAAAATATCCGAAACGATGTTCTCGGGTACCGCCGAAGAGTTGACTAGGACAGACATTACCCAGCCGGCCATCTACATCCATTCTGTTGCTGTCGCACGTTCTCTGGGAGATGATTTCAAGCCGGATATGGTAGCCGGCCACTCCCTCGGTGAATACTCGGCCCTTGCCGCTGCAGGCATTCTGTCTTTCGAAGACGGTCTGCGACTGGTCAGTGCCCGCGCAAAGGCTATGCAGAAATGCTGCGAGAAAGTTCCAGGTACAATGTCGGCCATCATATCGCTTGACGATGACAAAATTCAGGAAATCTGCGACGGACTATGTTCCAAGGGAATGACCGTCACACCGGCCAATTTCAACAGTCCGGGGCAGGTTGTAATTTCCGGTACCACCGAGGCTGTCGCCGAGGCAGGCAGACTTATGATAGAGGCAGGAGCCAAAAGAGCATTGCCGCTCACAGTTGGAGGAGCGTTCCACTCTCCCCTTATGACACCGGCCAAGGAAGAACTGCAGGAAGCGATTTACAGCACCGCATTCAAGCGCGGGATATGCCCGATTTACCAGAATGTCGATGCCAAGCCGCATTCCGAGCCCGAAGAAATCAGGAACAATCTCATTGCCCAACTCAATTCGCCGGTCAGATGGACACAGAGCGTGATTAATATGATTTCTGACGGAGCAGAAGAATTCACCGAATGCGGTCCGGGCACAGTCCTGACCGGTCTTATCAAACGTATTCGCAAGAGTCTGGAATGAACAGGATTGTAATCTGGCAGATATTCACACGCCTGTTCACCAACGATTGCCGCGAGTCACAGATTCCGGGAGGCACAATCGGGCAGAACGGATGCGGAAAGCTCAACAATTATACAACCGGCGTCCTCAAGTACTTCAAGTCGCAGGGTGCCACACACTTGTGGTTCACCGGACTCTTGGCTCACGCCTCCCGAACAGACTACACGGAATTCGGGATACCGGCATCGACAGCATCGACAGTAAAGGGTCAGGCGGGTTCGCCATACGCAGTAAGGGACTATTACGACATCGATCCGGATTTGGCGGTAAACGTACCAAAGAGAATGACAGAATTCACGTCACTTGTCCGGAGAGTACATTCGAACGGTCTCGGATTCATTATGGACTTTGTTCCTAACCATGTCGCACGCGAATACAAGTCCGTTGCAGCGCCTAAGGATGTCAGGGGACTCGGAGAAGATGATGACACGGGCAAGGCTTTCTCTGTCCATAATAATTTTTATTACATTCCCGGACAGAGCCTGGGTGGAGAGCACGACTGGCAGGATTACAGGGAGCACCCTGCAAAAGCGACCGGCAATGACCGGTTTTCGGCCTTCCCGTCAGAATGTGACTGGTACGAAACTGTCAAGCTTAACTATGGAATAGATTACTCGAACGGTGCGCGTGTATTCGATCCTCGCCCGGACACTTGGGAGAAGATGACGGACATTCTGCTTTTCTGGGCGGAAAAGGGCATTGACGGATTCCGTTGCGATATGGCAGAAATGGTCCCTGTCGATTTCTGGCATTATGCCATCGGTAAAGTCAAGGAAAGGTTCCCTGATATCATTTTCATTGCCGAAATATATAACCCCGGCTCATACCATTCCTATCTTGAATGGGGAAAATTCGACTACATCTACGACAAGGTCGGTCTATATGATACTCTGCGTGCGATAACCGAAGAGCGTGAATCGGCAACTGCAATCACCCGTTGCTGGCAACAAATCGGAAGCAACGGCAACCGGATGTTGCACTTTATGGAAAACCACGACGAACAGAGAATCGCTTCGGAGTTCTTTGCCGGAAAAGGGATCAAAGGTTTTCCGGCAATGGTCGTATCCGCCTGTATCGATACC
This sequence comes from Bacteroidaceae bacterium, assembly GCA_045642985.1. Classification (GTDB taxonomy): domain Bacteria; phylum Bacteroidota; class Bacteroidia; order Bacteroidales; family Bacteroidaceae; genus Colenecus. The sequence goes on from JAZUJU010000112.1 coordinate 11,050, forward strand.
TGTCCAGTCATGGTCTACGCCGGTCAGGAACTCGGAGAACCCGGTATGGATATGGAGGGATTCAGCGGCAGGGATGGTCGCAGCACCATTTTCGACTACTGGAGTCCTGATACTCTGAACCGTCTGTACAATCACGGGAAAATCGGATCCAGTCTGCTTTCTGAACAGGAGAAGTCACTCCAGAAGTCTTACTCAAAGCTGCTTGAGATTTGCAAAAACGAGAAGGCAGTGTCTCAGGGCAAGTTCTTCGACCTGATGTACGTGAATCCCTTTTCAGAATATTTCAATCCTCACAAGCAGTATGCGTTCCTGCGTTCATACCAGGACGAGCTGATGCTTGTTGTCGTCAATTTTGGAGACAGGGCCGTTACAGACAGAGTGTTCATTCCGGCACACGCATTCGAATGGCTGCAGATTCCCAAATCGGACAGCTGCACCTACACGGATCTGCTGTCCGGTCAGACATACGCAGGAATACTCCACCCGGATTGTCCGGTCAGAGTAAATATTCCCGCTTATGGAGCCGCGATACTTAAGTTTTAGAAATTGTATTTCGTGGTAAGCATGATACGGTAATTGACCACATTGTGTGTGTCAGTTACCGTTCCTCTTTTCTCAATAGTCTTACCATACGATGCTGTTGTGACCTCGAATTCCAATCCTGCGACAAAGTTTCCTGAATAGAACTCCAGCTGAGGACAAACCCTATAGAGGTGGTCAATATTTCTTACATCTCCCGTATAGACCCACAGCAGTTTGTTCGGATCCACCAGATCCTCGTCTGCGCCGAGATTCTTCATGAAACCGCCGAACAGTCCGACCTTCCAGGTTCTGCCGTACGAAAGGAACAGCCACGTCGATGAAGCCTTGAGCGGGGCATATTCGTACGAGCCGTCATCGTACACATGCGAAACGCCGTATCCGCTTACCAGGTTCAAATGAGACATATTGTAGCCATACATAGACTTTGCCCTAAGTTGGAAACGGCCTGATGAATACGAAGTCTGCAGCAGGACAGACCACTGATTGAAACCCTCATCTACCTTGTGACCCAGTGAATTAGTCATACGCGGTTTCAGACGCATCCAGTCGAATCCCGCCTCAACGGAAAAGCCGCTTCTGAAGTCTGAATAGTTGACACCTGCCCAGAATTCGGGAATACCCATATTATGATGATATTCGCTTGAGAATCCGTTCGGTCCAGTCGAACGTCCCGACCAGAACTGGTATATGGCAGCGGCTGTAAGGTCAACCCTTGCATTTGAATCGCCGATATAATGGTCATAGCGGATCATCGGGCTACGGTTCAGGGCATTGAACGGAGAACCGATGGCAATATTGATCGTTGCCGGCATCAGGTCGGTGCACATCGGATGTCCGGTCTGTCCTAACAGAAGTTTGTCATTCTCCCAGTTCAGGTCAATGTGTCCCTGACGCAGAAAGAAGCACATCCCGGCTGTGGAGAAATCGCCCTCCACCAGAGCGCTGCTCCTTGCACCAAGTATTTCAGGGCCACTGATATTCAATCCGATACGTGAGTTGATGGCAATCATGGACATATTGAAACGTTCATTCAAGTCCTCGCCGACATCATTCAACTTTTCGTCCATAGGGAAGAAGTTCAGCAATCCGTCAGCAGCCTGATAGTTGTTTCGGCTCTGCCAGTACATCTCGTTCGAAACGAATCCGTATAGAGAGACGTTCACTTTCTTCTCAACATCACCAGCAGCATTAACAGTATATGCCGCTATTGCCAATAATGCGGATATCAGCAGCTTTTTCATATTGTCAGCAATAATTTATTTGTCAAAAACACAATGGCAGAGCGTGGTGTACTCGGCGTGGGCATCGGTATCAGCCAGTTCGCCCAATGCATCTCCCATCAATTTATAGTACCAGGCATAATCCAGTTTTCCCTTCGGGGCATGAAAGCGTTTCCACAGTTCCTCCCCTATCTGGCGGTAATCGTGAGCAATGGCACGCATATTGGACAGTTTGTCTCCCATTGCCACAATCTTAGCATCGTGAGATGCCTTTGCAAGCCTGTCAACCGAAGACTGGCGACGCATTCTCCAACTGTCCGACTCGGACATACCGGCAATCATTTCAGTAGTCTCATCGTGGACCAGCATAGCTACCCTCTCACCGAACTCAGCCCTTATCTGTTCAACAGTCACATCGGTATCCTCGACCGTATCATGAAGCACAGCCGCAGCGAGCAGCTCCGGGTCATTGGTTATTGTGGATACTATTTCCATAGCCTCCAGCACATGAATAACATAAGGGAAACCCTTGCCACGACGTTCTGTATTAGCATGGGCATCCACCGCAAACTTGATAGCCTTGTCAACAAAGGCCGTATCCATATACTTGTTTGCCATAATTATTGATAGATTATTGATTATTTGAATTCGTCCCAACTCTTGATAGGAATTTCGTCAACGTCAATCGTGCAGAAGGCGTTGATGAACGCACTAGCCAGACGGGCGTTTGTAATCAGAGGAATGTTCAGGTCAATGGCTGCACGTCTGATCTTGTATCCGTTGGACAGTTCGTGCTGGGTAAGATTCTTCGGGATGTTGACCACCATATCAATCTCCTTGCGATGCAGCATCTCAAGTGCCTGAGGCTGCATGCCTTCATCGCTGGGCCAATATACCTGCGTACTCTCTATTCCATTCTCCTGCAGATAGTTATATGTTCCGCCTGTAGCATAAAGCCTATAGCCCTTCCGGCATAGCAGACGGGCTGCATCGAGCATCTCAGCCTTCTGCTTGGCAGTTCCTGTCGAAAGCAGAATGTTCTTTTCCGGGATACGCTGTCCGACGGAAAGCATCGATTCCATAATTGCATAGCGCGGATCGTCACCCAGGCAACCGACCTCGCCGGTAGAAGCCATATCCACTCCGAGAACAGGATCGGCCTTCTGCAAGCGGTTGAACGAGAACTGGCTGGCCTTGATTCCGACATAGTCAATATCAAACAAAGTCTTGTCCGGTGCTTCGACAGGAACGCCCAGCATGACTTTGGTTGCAAGCTCTATCAGATTAATCTTCAGGACCTTGCTCACGAACGGGAAACTGCGCGAAGCGCGGAGATTACACTCTATAACCTTGATGTCGTTCTCGCGGGCCAGATACTGGATATTGAACGGACCGCTGATGTGCAGTTCCTTGGCAATCTGACGGCTGATGCGCTTGATACGCTTGACAGTTTCAACATACAGTTTCTGAGGCGGGAACTGTATAGTAGCATCGCCGGAATGCACTCCGGCAAACTCGATATGTTCACTGATGGCATAAGCGATGATCTCACCGTCACGTGCCACGGCATCCATCTCCACCTCTTTGGCGTTCTCGATAAAACGGCTGACCACCACAGGATGCTGTTTCGACACATCGGCAGCCAGCTGCAGGAAACGTTCAAGCTCATCCTGATTGCTGCACACATTCATTGCAGCACCCGAAAGCACATACGACGGACGGACCAGAACCGGGAATCCTACCTTTTCGATGAACTTGCCGATTTCCTTCATCGATGTAAGTTCGCTCCACTCCGGCTGATCCACACCGATACGGTCCAGCATGGCCGAGAACTTCTCGCGGTCTTCGGCGTTGTCGATATAGTGGGCCGAAGTTCCCAGAATCGGAACCTTCATTCCATCCAGACGCATTGCAAGGTTATTCGGAATCTGGCCGCCGGTCGATACTATGACCCCATACGGGTTCTCCAGTTCCAGGACATCCATCACGCGTTCGAATGTCAGTTCGTCGAAATAGAGTCTGTCGCAGACATCGTAATCTGTGCTCACCGTCTCCGGGTTGCAGTTGATCATGATGTTGCGATAGCCCTCCTTGCGTATCGTATTAAGAGCCTGGACACCGCACCAGTCAAATTCCACAGACGAGCCGATGCGGTATGCACCGGAGCCTATGACTGCAATCGACTTTCCGTCGTTGCTGAACCTGATATCATGTGCCGAGCCATTGTAGGTGACATACAGATAGTTGGCCTGCGCCTGATACTCGCCGCCCAGGGTATCAATCTGTTTCACATAAGGAAGTATGCCCAACGACTTTCTCCTGTTCCTGACAGCGAGCAGCGAACGGTCGACTCCCATCTCCTTCTGCGCTCCGACGGCGCGGGCAATCTGGAAGTCGGAGAATCCGGCGCGCTTCGCCTTCAGCAGCAGACCGTGTTCGAGAGCATCGGCTCCATTGACCTGATGCAGTTCCTGCGATATGTCTGTAATCTTCTTCAGGCTGTTCAGGAACCATCGGTCAATCTTGGTCAGTTCCCAGATGCGCTCGATAGTATATCCCTCCTGCAGAGCCTGGCTGATTGCGAACAGACGCTTGTCAGTAGGCTCCTTCAGTGCCTTGTCCAGATCCGGGAAGGAAAGCATCTTGTTCTCGACGAATCCGTGCATTCCCTGTCCTATCATACGAATGCCCTTCTGTATGACCTCACCAAACGAACGGCCTATGGACATCACCTCGCCGACAGACTTCATACTGGAGCCGATTTCGCGGTCAACTCCATGGAACTTGGAGAGATCCCAGCGCGGCATCTTGCATACGATGTAATCGACAGACGGTTCGAAGAAATCGGTAGTCGTCTTTGTGATGGAATTCTTGAGTTCGTACAGATTGTAACCGAGTCCGAGCTTGCAGGCCACAAATGCCAGAGGATAGCCGGTAGCCTTCGATGCGAGAGCTGACGAACGGCTGAGTCGGGCATTCACCTCGATGACGCGATACTCCTCGGACTGGGGGTCGAACGCAAACTGAATGTTGCACTCGCCGACTATGCCCACGTGACGTGCCACGCGGACGGTCAGTTCCTCCAGTTTCTGGACTTCGTGCTGTGTCAGGGTCTGGGTCGGAGCAACCACAATACTCTCGCCTGTATGTATGCCAAGCGGGTCGAAATTCTCCATCGAGCAGACAATGATGCAGTTGTCGTTCTTGTCGCGCACACATTCGAATTCTATTTCCTTCCAACCCTTCAGGCTCTTCTCCACAAGAATCTGCGGCGAGAAAGAGAACGACTTTTCGGCAAGACGGTTAAGTTCCTCCTCGTTGTCGCAGAAGCCTGAGCCAAGTCCGCCGAGAGCGTATGCCGAACGTATAATGACCGGATATCCCAGTTCCAGAGCAGCTGCCCTTGCAGCCTCCATCGACTCAACGGCATGACTCTTTATTGTCTGAACGCCTATTTCATCTAGCCTGTTGATGAACAGTTCCCTGTCTTCAGTATCCATAATGGCCTGGACCTGGGTACCGAGCACTTTGACACCGTATTTATTGAACACTCCCTGCTGATACAGGGCGACGCCGCAGTTCAGAGCCGTCTGGCCGCCAAAAGCGAGCAGAATGGCATCAGGACGTTCCTTTGCAATAACCTTCTCCACAAAGAACGGGGTGACAGGCAGGAAATAGACCTTGTCAGCCACACCTTCGCTTGTCTGGACAGTAGCGATATTAGGGTTGATGAGAACCGTTTCGATCTTCTCCTCCTTCAGAGCCTTGAGAGCCTGTGAACCTGAGTAATCGAACTCGCCTGCCTCACCAATCTTCAGAGCGCCCGAACCGAGCAGCAGCACTTTCTTGTATTTCTTCATTGCCATAATCGTCCGGTATTATTAGAGTTTTGAAACGAAATCATTGTAGATGAACATCGTATCGGTATCAATCACATCCGATTCCGAATGGAACATCACGCCTACCCAGGGCTTGCGGCTGTTGTATATTCCCTCAACCGAGCCGTCGTTCAGATTTTTCAGATACACCTTCCACTGTCCCTGCACAGAATCCTCGCGCAATGCGTAGTTGTGGTTCTGGACAGTGATGAAGCAGCGGTCCGTTCCATTCAGGCGTACCGGCTGATTGTGCGTATGGTGTCCGAACTTCAGCTTGTACGTATCCATACCACCGGCCAGACCGAGTAGCAGACATCCCATCCCTATGCCAAGCAAAGGCTTTTCCGACGCATCCATAAAGCGCTGGATGTTGGCGACCGCCTCACTGCAGTAGCTTGGATTGCCAGGGCCTTCGGACAGGACGACTCCGTCGCACTCCATCGCTGAATAGTCATAATTCCACGGAACACGGATGACGGTCAGTCCCTCGTTGACAAGACAGCGAATCATACCTGCACGCACGCCGAAATCAACCAGCACCACCCTCTTCTCGCAGCCGTTATTGTATATGACAGGCTCCTTGCAAGACACCTGATCCAGCACATTGGAATATGCATACTCTACAGGTTTGGGCATTCCGTCAAACAGAATTCTGGCGGTCATACTGCCGTGATCGCGGATATGCTTGACCAGTTCGCGGGTGTCGACGCCCTTCATACCGGTAACCTTCTCGCGCTTCATCCAGTCTTCGAGCGACTCGGCTGCATTCCAGTGGCTGTAGAATTCGCTGTAGTCACTGACGATCAGAGCTCTCGCGTGGATGTGGTCACTCTCGGCATTTACCGTAAGTCCGTATTCATCCTGTCCAATAGGCTGAACGCCGTAATTGCCTATTACGGGATAGGTCATCACAAGCAGCTGTCCGTGCGAGGACGGATCAGTCAGCAGTTCCGGATAACCGGTCATTGCAGTGTTGAAAACCAGTTCGCCGCTTACGGGCTGTTCGTAGCCGAATGATTCGCCCTTGAAACAGGTTCCGTCGGCCAAAATCAGTGATACAGTCATTATTTGCAGTTTTTTTCGTAATAATCAATAAAAGCCTTGTTCACCAGAAGCACACCGCCGGGAGTCGGGAAGTCGCCGCTGAAATACCAGTCACCACGATGGTTAGGGCAGGCATTGTGCAAGCCGTCGAGCGTCTGATATACAATCCTGATTTCAGATTTGCAGCCGACCGGCGTCAGCATCCGGGCTATCTTGTCTGATATTTCCTCCGGAGTGAAGTCCTCGTAAATCCTCTTGACACAGTTACGGCGTTCACCGGCTGGCAGGTCAATCTGTTTCCGGCACTCTTCATACACCTCGTCAACCACATTCCACCGTCCCTTTTCGCGAAGCAGTTCCAGTGCCGCCTTGAATGCGATGAAGTGGTCCATCGAAGACATATCAATGCCGTAATAATCCGGATAGCGTACCTGCGGCGATGACGATACCACCACGATACGTTTCGGACAGAGCCTGTCAAGTATGCTCAGAATGCTCTCGCGCAGAGTAGTTCCACGTACAATACTGTCATCAATCACCACAAGATTGTCAATGCCCGGATTAATGGTTCCGTAGGTAATGTCATACACGTGCTTGGCCATAGTATTGCGGCGTTCTCCTGCCGTAATGAAAGTACGCAGTTTGATGTCCTTCCAAGCGACCTTCTCGTTGCGGATACGTCTTGACAGGATCCTTTCCATAACCTTTTCGTCAGGATTCGGGCCAAGCGCCTTGATCTGTTCAAGTTTCTGGACATTCAGATAGTCCTCAAATCCCTCCACCAGTCCGAACGATGCCACCTCGGCAGTGTTCGGAATGAAAGAGAATACCGTATTGTCAATGTCGCCCTCGACGGCATCAAGGACGGGCTTCACGAGCTGACGGCCCAGTTCCTTGCGCTCCCTGTAGATGTCGATGTCGTTTCCTCTGCTGAAATAGACACGCTCGAACGAGCACGAAAGGTTCGCCTTCGGTTCCAGAATCTGCTCCAGTCTGACTTCGCCGTTCTTCTTTACTATAAGCGCCTGACCCGGCTCCAGTTCATGAATCCTGTCAGCCCCAATGTTAAGCGCGTTCTGCATGGCCGGACGTTCCGATGTAACGGCTACGCTTTCGCCGTCACACTGCCAGAATGCCGTTCTGATGCCCCACGGGTCGCGTATCACGAACGACTCGCCGCTGCCGGTGATTCCGCCGACAACATAACCGCCGTCCCATATCGGGGCCGAAGTCCTCAGGACATTGGCGATGTCCATATTATCCTCGATGTAGTGGGTGATGTCCAGACCTTTCAGCCCCTTTTCCTCTGCAATCTTGAATACCCGTTCAACCTCACGGTCAAGTCTGTGTCCGACCTGCTCCAGCATGAAATATGTCGACTGGTAGTTGCGCGGATGCTGTCCGACCGAAATGATCTGGTTGAAGACCTCGTCGGAATTGGTTATGGTGAAGTTACCGCACAGAGCAAGATTCTTGGCCCTCCAGTTGTTGCGGCGCAGGAAAGGATGCACCTCGGAAATGCTGTTCGTGCCGCCGGCTGAATATCTCAGGTGTCCCAGATAGATATCGCCGATGTAGGGGCAGTTCCTGACTATGAACTCATCATCGGCCATCTGCTCACTGGTATAACGGGAAAGCTTGGCATTCAGTCCATCAAATATCTCGCCTATCGCCCCGGAGCCGAGCGCCCTGTCCCTGTACATATACTCCTCACCCGGATTCACATTCAGCCTGACTGTTGCAAAGCCCGCGCCCTCCTGTCCGCGGTTCTTCTGTTTCTCCATCATCAGGTAAAGATGATGCAGCCCGAACAGCAGATCGGAATACTTCTTCCGATAAAAACTGGCAGGTTTGAGCAATCTGACCATCACAATTCCGCACTCATGATGCAAAGGTTCCATCTTTCAGACAATTAATGAAAATTTGTTGGATAAGGATACAAAAAAAGAGAGTAGCAACAAGCGCACACTCTCCTTTTTCAAACAGTAACACAATATGTTACCCTCAGAATCCAGTTCACTGATAACCGGCCAGACGTGTCGTTTGTAACTTTCTCTCAAAATCATACCGCAAAATTACTCCAAATTTTCTTTCCACGGTACCGCCAAGCCTCATTAAGTTTTCAACCGCAACATTAAAAAATGTTATACGGCTCTTACACGTGTGGTTTTGGAGACTTATTTGAACTATGGGATGTGTATTTACGGTTCCGGCAGTGGCTTTCCGGGACTTGATTGCGATTTGGCTGTGCTATATGGAGTTGAGACGAAACGTTTAAACGAGCAAGTCAAACGTAACAGAAACCGCTTTCCTGATGATTTTATGTCTCAACCGTCAGAAGAAGAG
>JAZUJU010000113.1:0-5093 GCA_045642985.1 Bacteroidaceae bacterium
ATTTTTTTTGATGCACAAAAAAGGCTAATTTTGCCTTACTGAAACAGATCAAATATACTCAATATGGAATTGATGGAAGAAATCATTGCGCGTGCCAGGCAGAACAGGCAGCGCATTGTATTGCCGGAAGGCACTGAGGAACGCACGCTCAAAGCTGCCGACAGAGTACTGGCCGACGGAGTGGCAGACCTTATCATTATCGGCAAGAAGCCGGAAATTGAAAGTCTGGCTGAGAAATGGGGGCTTGAAAACATTTCCAAAGCCACAGTCATTGACCCTGACGACAATCCCAAAAAGGACAAATACGCCAATCTGCTGTTTGAACTGCGCAAGAATAAGGGTATGACAATAGAGGAGGCTCAGAAAAAGGTCCTGGATCCGTTATATCTGGGTTGCCTGATCATAAAGAACGGTGATGCTGACGGCCAGCTTGCCGGCGCACGCAATTCAACCGGAAACGTGCTTCGCCCTGCGCTTCAGATCATCAAGACTGCTCCCGGCATTTCGTGCGTTTCAGGCGCATTCATCATGATTACCAAGACCCCGCAATACGGAGACAACGGCATTCTGGTCTTTGCAGACTGCGCCGTCACACCTGTTCCGGATGCCGCACAGCTGTCACAGATAGCCGTAGCTTCCGCAGAAACGGCCAAGGCAGTTGCAGGCTTCAGCGAACCGCGTGTCGCCATGCTGAGTTTCTCGACCAAGGGTTCCGCAAAACACGAGGTTGTAGACAAGGTTACCACCGCCCTCCAGATGGTCCATGAGATGGCTCCTGAACTCAAAGTTGACGGAGAGCTTCAGGCAGACGCAGCTATTGTTCCTTCGGTAGGCGCAAGCAAGGCGCCGGGTTCCGAAATAGCAGGCAAGGCTAACGTACTGGTATTCCCTGACCTTCAGTCCGGAAACATCTCATACAAGCTCGTGCAGCGTTTCAGCGGTGCGGAAGCCATCGGTCCTATACTGCAGGGCATAGCACGGCCTGTCAACGACCTCTCGCGCGGCTGTTCCATCGACGATGTATACAAAATGATTGCAGTGACCGCCAATCAGGCTATCGCTGCCAAAAACAACAGATAAGATATGAATATTCTTGTTTTGAATTGCGGCAGTTCGTCCATCAAGTACAAACTGTTTGACATGCCCAAGGGTGACGTAATCGCACAGGGCGGTATAGAAAAAATAGGAATGGCAGGGTCATTTCTCAAGCTGACGACCGCCGACGGAGAGAAGAAAATCATCGAGAAGGAAATTCCCGAGCACACTTGCGGTGTAAAATTCATCTTCGACATACTGACCGGCAGCGAATTCGGAGTACTGAAATCGCTCAAGGAAATTGACGCAGTAGGGCACAGGATGGTACACGGCGGCGAAAAGTTCAACAAAAGCGTACTCCTCACCCCCGAAGTGCTCGAAGCGTTCGCTGCATGCAATGACCTTGCCCCACTCCATAACCCGGCCAACCTGAAAGGCGTCAATGCAGTCAGCGAACTGCTGCCTGACATTCCGCAGGTAGGTGTTTTTGACACGGCATTCCATCAGACTATGCCCGATTACGCATACCTCTACGCCATACCGTACGAACTGTACAGCAAATACGGAGTACGCCGCTATGGTTTCCACGGAACATCACACCGTTTCGTCTCGGGCGAAATATGCAAATATCTCGGCATCAAGGCAGAGGGATCAAAGATAATCACCTGTCACATCGGCAACGGAGGTTCAATAACGGCCGTCAAGGATGGCAGAAGCATTGACACCACTATGGGACTCACCCCGCTTGAAGGCATCATGATGGGCACTCGCAGCGGTGACATTGATGCAGGGGCAGTCACCTATATTATGGAGAAGGAGGGACTTGACGAAAAAGGCATTTCCAATCTCCTCAACAAGAAATCAGGTCTGCTCGGCATCTCCGGCGCATCTTCCGACATGCGCGAGGTTACAGCCTCAATGGAATCAGGCAACGAGCGTGCCGCGCTTGCCAAGAAGATGTACTCATATCGGATCAAGAAATACATCGGCGCGTTTGCCGCTGCAATGGGCGGCGTTGACGTCATCGTATTCACCGGCGGCGTAGGTGAAAACCGTCACGAAATCCGCGAAGCCGTATGTGAGGATATGGAATTCCTCGGCATCAAACTGGACAAGGAGGTGAATGCAGGTATCATGTTCGGCAAGGACGGAATAATCTCCACACCCGACTCAAAGGTCAAGGTAGTGGTACTTCCTACCGACGAAGAACTTATGATAGCATCAGACACTCTCGCTCTGATCTGAGCCCGGGTTCCACAGACTGTGCGGCACCGCAGTAGAGACTGCAGTGCCGCACTTTATCTTTACCGAAATGTCAGAGACGCGATTCCCCCTCTATATAATTGGACATTTCCAATTGCTTTCCGTCGAATGAGACGTACGTGTACTTGTCTATCCAGTCACCTATGATAAGCACATTGCAGTTGTCCCCAATAGGCTGATTCAGCTCAATGTGACGATGTCCGAACATAAACACATTGATTTCAGGATGAGTCTTGCGGTATTCTTTGGCAAACAGCACAAGATACTCCCTGTCCTCGCCGTAATACGGTTCCGTGCCCTGCTGATGATGCTTCTGCATACTGTGCTTGGCCCAGCCTAGGCCCATTCGCATGCTCCACCTTGTCGGAAGCAGCGAGAACAGGAACTGGCAGGTCCTGTTGCGGAACAGTGAGCGAAGCAGACGGAACGAACGCGAAGGATCGCCCATGCCATCGCCGTGAGCAAGATAGAACAGCTGTCCCATCAGTTCGACAGTAAGCGGCTCTCTGTGTATTGTCACGCCGCACTCTCTTTCCAGATAGCCATAGCACCACACATCGTGGTTGCCGACAAAATAGTGGACCTCAACGCCACGGTCAGTCAATTCCGACAGTTTGCCGAGGAAACGGGTATATCCCTTCGGTACGACATATTTGAATTCATACCAGAAATCGAACATGTCTCCAAGCAGGTATACTGCCTCAGCGTTGTCCTTGATCCCGTCCAGGAAACGCACCAGCCTTCTCTCCTGCATCCTGCGCTGCGAAATAGCCCAGGAGCCGAGATGAGCGTCACTTATGAAATAGACCTTTTTCATTCGAATCCCAATTCAAGCCGCGCCTCTTCGCTCATCATATCCTTGTTCCACTCCGGTTCAAAGACAAGATTGACCACAACAGACTTCACTTCGGCAATGCCCTCAACGCGCTGACGCACATCTTCGACTATGAAATCAGCAAGAGAACAGCCCGGCGCAGTCAATGTCATCGTGACAGTCACATTGCTGTCATCGTCCACATCCACACCATAAATAAGGCCAAGGTCATAGATGTTGACCTGAATCTCAGGATCGTAAACCGTCCTGAGGACCTCAACTATTTTCTCTTCCAGTTCAAATCTGTCACTCATGTTCAGAATAAAAATCAGAATCTTCAATCTGCAGTACGCAGCCCGGAATCATATCCTGCCTTCGTCAGCATAACTGTAATAACCGTTGTCAGTAAAGACCAGATGGTCAATCAGCCGTATATCAAGGAACGAGGACGCCTGCTTCAACTTGGCTGTCAGATCATTGTCCGCAATGCTCGGACGCCGGTTTCCAGACGGGTGATTATGGCACAGTGCCATCGCTACCGCACGTTTCATCACCGCTTCGCGCAAAATGCAGCGGATGTCCACCGATGCCTCGGAAATTCCGCCTGAGCATACCTTCATGCTGTCAATCACCACGGCCGCCTGATTTACGAACAGCGCATAGCACTCTTCCGTATGCAGATCCGCCAGCAACGGATAGAAATAGTCATACACATCCTGCGAATTACGGATGACCGGCCTGCGTACCGGCTCCTCCTCCTTTCTCCTGCGCCCGAGTTCACAGGCAGCGAGAATAGTAACCGCCTTAGCCTTACCTATGCCCTTGAAAGAGCAAAGCTCCTCGACGCTAAGTTTTCCCAGTTCGGAAATACTGTTGCGGCAAGAAGCCAGAACTCTATGAGTCAAAGCCACCACCGAATCCTCAGTGTTTCCCGTGTGTATCAGAATCGCCAGAAGTTCGGCGTTTGTGAGTGCCTTGGCACCCTTCAGCATCATCTTTTCTCTCGGCCTGTCCTCCGGGGCCCACTGATTAAGATTCAGCTTTAATGGCTCATTCATCAAAAACCTGTCAGGCCTTCACTCTGCCCTGATAGGAACCGTCGCGGGTGTCGACCTCGATCAGTTCGCCCTCGTTGATGAACAGAGGAACCCTGACCTCGCAGCCGGTCTCGACCTTTGCAGGCTTGGTGGCGTTTGTTGCAGTATCGCCCTTCAGACCCGGTTCGGTATATGTAACCTTAAGCGTAACCTTAACAGGAAGTTCAGCGAACAGTATGTCGCCCGATGTGGCATTCGTCACGACCTCGACGACCTCGCCCTCCTTGAGGTAATCCACGCCAGTGATAAGATCCTTGAGAAGAGTCACCTGCTCGTAGTTCTCCTGGTTCATGAATACATAACCCATATCATCAGCATAGAGATACTGATACGGACGACGCTCCACGCGGACATCCTCAAGTTTGAAGCCGATCTGGAATGTACGCTCCAGAACACGGCCGTTAACGACGTTCTTAAGCTTTGTGCGGACAAATGTATTACCCTTGCCAGGCTTTACATGCAGGAAGTCAATGCAGAAATAGAGCTGGCCTTCAAGGTTGATACAGGTTCCAATCTTAATGTCTTGACAAAGAATCATAAATTCTATTTATTAAATTAGTAAATCCGTTATTAAGCACAAAAGTAGTATTTGACGGCAAATAGACAAAATCTTTCATCAAAAAAAGTCATCACTATTTGTCAATCAGAAAAAAAAGCCTAATTTTGCGGTCCGATACTAAGCAGAAAATAAACAAAAAATACAGAATTATGAAGAGGACATTCCAGCCGTCAAACCGGAAAAGAAAGAACAAGCACGGATTCCGTGAAAGAATGGCAACCGCAAACGGTCGCCGCGTATTGGCATCGCGCAGAGCTCACGGTCGCAAGAAACTGACAGTATCTGACGAATACTGCGGAACAAAGAAGTAATTCTTACAATTAGC
>JAZUJU010000114.1:0-7478 GCA_045642985.1 Bacteroidaceae bacterium
CAGCATCATTATGAGAATAAATATTTGTTTTGCCGCTTTGACCGTATGTGCCGTCACGCTGATGGGCACCGGTTGCAAGAACGAGGTCGAGGACTATTTTGACAAGAGTTCTGCCGAACGTGTAAATGAGGCTGTTGCAGCGTACTCACAGGTAGCGGCTTCGTCGCCCGGAGGATGGGTGATGGAGTATTATCCGACGAACTCTCTATCGTATCCTGTCGGAAGCGGTTACCTGATTATGGCTGATATCAAGAGTGACGGTTCGGTCTCGATGGCTATGAACAATGATATGTCTGACGGAGTGTTTGTCAGCGATACATCGATGTGGAAGGTCATCAAGGACTACGGTCCCGTACTGTCGTTCTCAACCTATAACAATTGCCTTCACTCATTCTGCGACCCGGCGATATACGATATCGGTCTGGGATTGGAAGGCGACTATGAGTTCCTGATAATCAATATGGAGAAGGATGCTCCGAATGCTATGCTCAAGGGCAAGAAACGTGGCGTATATGTCAGAATGTCGCGCGTTCCCGCAGGAACCGACTACGAGGCATATCTAGACGATATCATCAATTTTCAGGATTCCATCCTGCCTGCAGATGCAGTCAACTATAATCTGATGCGTGTGGGCAACTCGCTGTTCAAGGTCGAGGAAATCAACGGTGGTATCCCGAACATCTATTCGTATGACGGCGACCCGATTGCCGATGAGAGCTGGCATCCGTTCCTTATCACGAAACTTGACGGCAGGTATCATCTGCGTTTCCGCGATGCTATTGAGGTTGATGGCACTGAAGTCCAGGAATTCGTATACGATGAAAAGGCTGGCGCGTTTGCCGGCCTGGATAATGACAGTGTCGCACTGACCGGACCTGATCCTGTCGCTTACTTTGCCGATGCGATGAGTGAAACCAACAAGCATGTGTGGGTGTGGAATCTTGATGAGAGCTCTATGTCAGCCGATCTGTTCGAGAAATTCGATGCAATCAACAAGGAGGGAAGCAAACTGAAGGACAAATATTCTGTAAAGTCACTCCAGTACTCGAGCATAGTAAAGTCCGATGCCGGAACCACTCTGAGTCTTGATATGACATTCGTCACCAGTAAGAAGAAGACAGCTACAGTGAGCTATCTGTTTGATCTGGAAGTCGGCGCAGATGCTGTAACACTTGCCAATCCGGTACCTAAGGACGAGACTGCAGCAAATGTCTTGAAGAATCTGCCCAGTATTGCCGCTTTTCTTGAGACAGTTCAGGATTCCTACATGATTAGGGGTGCATATACGAATTTCAGTATGAACGACCTTGTGCTGAATTCCGAGATTGGAAAGATGATGACTGTCAGATATTCCGCTAAATAATCTATTAACTATAAATAAATCATTATGAAGAAATTTCTACTTGTTTTATGTGCCGCAGCCGGTTTCTGTACGCTGTCTGCACAGAAAGTTTCCGATTTCTCCGCCAACAACGCAGCGGTAAGGAATACCGTACCGTTCGAGGCGGGTAGAACAGTTCTGATGTCTGTTAAAACTCTTTCTCCGTTTGCCGCTGAAAGTGCCACATTGTATGACGTGGCTGATGCTTCACACGAGGGCAGTGCATTGTATCGCGCTCCTTACGGCTCGTTGTATGAAACTATGTCTCCAGACTGGAGGGGCTATAGCATAAACTTTCTTTACGTACCGGCACAAAAAGATCTGACATGGGTGAATTATTCAAGGTTGGATAATCAGTATGCATCTCCCGAAGACGTCAGTTGGACAATGGAAATAAGTGATGATTCGGTTGAAAATCTTGACTCCCTAATGGACGAGGACGGCAATCTTGTGCAACATTTCTATGGCTACTATTATGTTCCTGATGTCAGCGTCTATGCTCCCGAGGATGAGCAACATACAGACGCATTATCGTCCTACTGGTTATATCGCGGGAATGAACAACCAGAACAGAAATCATTTTTAACAGCAGGTACGGACACATTGGTTAATTTGGGATATGCCTGTATCCCAGCTGGTCATTTCAGCGGTTTTAGTGACGGCGGTCAGTTTACTTCCAATACGAATTTCTTTGTACTCGAAAAAAAAGATGAAAAGGGAAATGTCGGATTTAAGGACACTGGTAAGAAGTGCGTCGGTTTCGCCCAATATATTGATTCACCGTCAGATATGCTTTATGTCACATCAGTCTATATGAATTGGTGGATTGACGGCACATACACCGAGGGAAATATTCTGGAAGGCAAGGAACTGACCGCTCAAGTTTTCAGAGTTACAGAGGAAGGCCTCTCAGAATTAGTTGCAGAGGCCACAGCCGATGAAGATGCGCTGTATTATGAGAGCGAATATAAGTTGGGCGCTGTTACATTCAAATTTGTAGAGGACGATCCTATCTTCGGAAAAATGGAAGCTCCGATAGTATTGGATAACACTTCTGATTATATTGTTGTAATCTCAGGCTTTGAACAGCTTGCTTCCGAGTGGACTTGCGTATTATCTCATGCAGATGGCTTCTCTGGACACGGCTATGCACTGTTGGAGGACGGTTCGTTTGCCACGATAGGTTATACAAATGCACTTTCTACTCCTCAGGTAGATTTGTACATATCATTCGAGGCAGCTATGCCGGTTGCGGAAATTGTAGAGACCTGTAAGGATGTAACTGTTACAATTCCTGCCGAAGGCGGTTATGGTGTGACTGTATATGACGAGGAGGAACAGCAGTGGTATAACGACTTTGACATCTACACTATGAACTCAAGCGAATGGTGGGAGGAAATCGAGGCTCCAGGTTGGGTTTCCATCGAGTATAACGACGACTATGTGGAGAGAGGACTTATGGCTGTGTTCATCAAGGCCGGTGCTCTGCCTAAGAATGTGACTGAACGCCACGGTGATGTTATCATCTCGCTGTATGGTAAGGAAATTGTAATACCTGTAGCTCAGGGCGATGTTCCGGGCGCAGTGCCTGTAATGACTACCGATACCGAGAAGAAGGTTTACTTCAACACTCTGGGCCAGCGTGAGCTGTATCCTGTTCAGGGTAGAATCTACATCTCTGACGGTCAGAAGGAGGTGTTCTGACATCGTTGGCAAATATTATATCAGACAGGACGGAGGCGTGAGCTTCCGCCCTGTCTGTTTCTGTGGAACTTAGTTCTGTTTATCGGATTATTATTCTATATTTGCAGTTACCAATTTGATATATTAATGATGAACTTATCATACAGGAATATGCACCGGTCTGTTTCTCTATTTGTGCTGTTGTCTTTTTTCACAAGTGTGTTGTTCGCCCAGTCGCTGTCCATTGAACGTGCCAAAACGCTTGTGCAAGAAAAGGTTGAGCTGGCATATGTCGCCGGAAGCCTGAATTCTCCCGAATTCTGTGTCTTCAACAATGTGGAAAAGGAAGGCTTTGTGATAGTGTCATCGGATGATGTTTTCGGCGCAGAAGGTCTTGTCTTAGGCTATTCCGATGAGGGCGAGTTCGATTACGACAAGTTGCCGGATAATGCCAGATGGCTGCTGTCGCAGTATCAGGAGCAGATTGAATACATCCGTGAGAATAACATCGCGTTAGATTCGCAGACATTGGTAAAGGCTGGAGATATCGTAGTTGCCCCGCTGCTTGCGGGCGTCAAGTGGAATCAGACTTACCCCTTCAACAATCTCTGTCCTGTTGACGGAGTTTCAAAGAGCGTAACCGGCTGTCTCGCTACAGCTATGGCTCAGATTATGTGGTATCACAAGTGGCCGCTCAACGGAACCGGCTCGCATTCGTACAAATGGAAGGGACAGACCCTTTCCGTCGATTTTTCGAGGTCCGAATACGACTGGTCGCATATGCCCGGCAAGTATAACAACGGCCAGTTCAGCACGCAGGATGTCAATGCTGTCTCAAGGCTTATGTATGACTGCGGCGTTGCGGTGGAAATGGAATACTCTGCCGGTGGAAGCGGTGCTTATGCTTATCAGTGTGCCGATGCCTTTACCAAGTATTTCAAGTATAAGACGGCGGTTTATAAGTATCGCTATGGCAATTCCAAGTCTTGGGACACTACATTGAAGAATGAACTGAACAGCAGACGCCCGGTTCTGGTTGCGGGTCAGTCACGCGAAGAGGGCGGCCATGCGTTCGTCTGTGACGGTTACGATTCGAACGACTATTTTCACTTTAATTTCGGATGGGGTGGAATATGCGACGGCTATTTCCTGACATCAGTAACTGGAGGCTTTTCCGAAGAACAGGAAATGATTTGTCAGATAGTCCCCGACAGGGACAAATTATACTGTGACGGTGTATATTTCAATCAGTTGTCAGCTGACAAGGTTGAGGTATCATCGCCCGATGTCGCCAACGACGAGTATTCGGGCAGAATAGTCATTCCTTCCGAAGTGACGGATGCCGCTTCATCGTTCAGTGTTACAGCCATAGGCGCGTACGCTTTTTCGGCATCAGATGTTTCCGTTCTGGATATACCGAAGTGTGTGCGATCCATCAGCCCTAGCGCTATTTTCGGGTGCAAGGAGCTGGATTCCGTTTTCGTGCATTGGGACAGCCCGTTAGATTGCGACCAAAGTGTATTTGACAATTCGACATACTCGAATACCGTTCTAGTGGTTCCGCATGGCAAGGTCGGAACGTATTCGAAAACTCTGCCTTGGTCGTTGTTCTCGACAATAGTTGCCGAGGACGAGAGCGCCGAAGCGTCTGACTGGTATGAGTGGAAACTTTACAGCGAGAATAACTGTCCATACAAATTCGGATGGAAAGATCTGGATCCGCAGGTTGATGGCTACATTGTGTACTCCAGGTCGCATGCGCTTTCCGAAACGACGATTCAGCTGAAAGTTGACAAATGGCTGTCATCATCGCTTATTATTGATGTTGACTTAAAGACCGGCGAATGCAAGGTGCCGAAGCAGTCAACCGGCATTATGGCTAATGGAACTGACGAACTGATAGTAAGCGATTGCCCTAACTATAGTCGTACATTCAGCTATCAAAAATATCCGTGCCATATTGATGTGAATGACGGTGTGGTTTCGCTGAATCTGGTATATTCCTCAGCAAATAGCGGCGGATATTATAGTATGTGCGTTGATTCGCTGTTCCTGGCCGGATATCCAGAGTACGACATCGCACTTGACAAACTGTCTGTCAGTGATGCCGGCGAAGTGACTTGCAATGTCGAATATGCAAAGGACGTAGCCGGGTACGGATATGTGCTGCTTCCCAGTATGTTGTCAAAGCAGCAGCAGTCTCAAATGCTGGATGATATCAAGGAGGGTACAGTTGAACTTGAATATACGACTGACCACAGTCTGAACTTCCAGCTTGCCGAATCCGATACATACACTCTGCTTGTGGTTTCAATGGATAAGGGAGGCAAGGCGCGCAAACTTGATGCCGGATATATATCGTTCATGGCTAATGAGCCGAACTGGGTGGAGGAGTACACCGGCTCCTATTACTATCAGGCCTGGAAAAAGAGGACCCAGACAGGAGTGACTCTGATGCACGACGCCAATAATCCCAGATATTGGAAACTGACATCAATGTACGAAGGCTCGGAACTGATATTCAGGTGGTACGATGACCAGACTCTGGAATTTGACAGACAGCCAAGCGGCTTTGTAAACGGTGAATCTGTGGTTGATATCTGCGACAATAAATTCAGTGACAAGACTTCTAAGAGAGGTTCGTATTTTGACAGTTCAAAGAACACACTCTATTTTGACACATATTACCAGTCATCGGAAACAAAGTATGCAGTTGAGGATTTCGTCATCGAAGGTGAAACTGCTGTAGATGATATCCTCTACGATTCCGCTGGTGTTAAGCCGGTGATTTACGACCTATATGGACGAAGACTTGAATCGCCGCAGAAGGGCCTCAACATCATAAATGGTCAGAAGGTCTACATTGAATAAGTCTTGACTATATTATAAATATGAGACATCTTGCACTGACTATTATTGTGGCTGCTGCCGTTTGCCTGGGCGCTTCGGCCCAGAGAATGCCGGGCAAAGTGAACTTTCCCGAAGGTTCCTATTCTCCGGTGACCAATATAAACCGTAACGGATTCCCGAGGGTGCTTCAGGACGGCAGTGTCATGTTCCAGACAAATGCGCCGGCTGCCAGTGCCGTACAGATAGACCTTGGTGGTAGGAAATACGATATGACCAAAGGCGACAACGGCGTATGGAGCGTGACCACGGCGCCGCAGATGCCTGGCTTCCATTATTATTCTCTGGTCGTTGACGGCGTGTCGGTCAGCGATCCTGCCAGCTACACATTTTACGGATGCAGCCGTGTGTCGAGTGCAATAGAAATCCGCGAGGGTGGCTGCGACGACTTCGAGGTACAGGACGTTCCGCACGGTCAGGTGCGCACGCTGAACTACTATTCCAATCTTGAGAAGGCCTGGCGTCCGATATGCGTCTATACCCCTGCCGGTTACGATGAGGGTGACAAGCGTTATCCTGTGGTCTATATCCAACATGGCGGCGGCGAGGACCATACCGGTTGGATGGCTCAGGGACGCGTTGCCAATATACTGGACAATCTGATAGCGCAGGGCAAGGCCGTACCTATGATTGTAGTAAGCCCCAACAGCAACATCACCCGTACGGCGGGCGGAATGGGCGGATACAGCCGCACTGGAATGCAACCATATCTCGACGAGATGGCACAGGAGATTATACCGTTCATTGACAAGACGTTCCGGACCAAGGCAGATGCAAAGCACCGCGCAATGTGCGGCCTATCGATGGGAGGCGGTCAGGCATTCTACATCGGCCTGAACAGCCCGCAGCTCTTTGCCAATGTCGGAATTTTCTCGACCGGAATGTTCGGAGGCATTCAGCAGGCCAGGGAACTGGATCTGGAGAACGAAGTTCCGGGAATACTGTCCGCTACAGAAAAATTCAACAGTCATTTTGACCATTTCTACATGACCTGCGGTGAACAGGACCCCAGAATCGGGCATACGCGCAAGATGGCCGCGAAGATGCAGGCTGCCGGCATTGATGTGGAGTTCGAGTCCTTCCCAGGCGACCACGAATGGCAGCCGTGGCGCAAGTCGCTGCGTGCATTTGCGCAGAAACTGTTCAAGTAAACGGACTGTCTGGGTTCAGCTGATATACCCTGCTGCTGAAGCGGCTGTGCGTGAACGTGATCCGTCATCTGTTCATGAAAAAAGTTCAAAAGTTTTTTGGCTGATTGACAGTAAAATACTAATTTTGCAAGCCGATTATTATCAATCTTTGAGTTAAAAGATTAATATTGAGCGAGTTAAACCCCCGAGTAAGGGATCTGCGGCATAGCGTAACTGCTGATTACGAGCGTTTGAGGGAGTTTCCGTTCCGTTGTGAAACGGGAGGTTTCGTTAGGGAACTGAATTTTATTAATGATTTAAAGAATGGATACTTTAAGTTACAAGACCATTTCGGCCAACAAGGCTACCGTTCAGAA
>JAZUJU010000115.1:0-4452 GCA_045642985.1 Bacteroidaceae bacterium
GTAACCGTATGGAATGGTTCATCCCAAGGTATCAGTACATACAGGGTTCCTGCTTCTTCGTCCGAAAGTCCGCGATGGAGGCTGTCGGAATGTTCGACGAATCGTTTTTCCTGTATGGCGAAGAAGATGACCTGCACTACAAAATCGTCGCAGAATACGGACCGGCCATCATTTATAATCCAAAGCTGCGTTTCATCCATCTGGTTGAAGAACGCAGTCCGGATCTGGAATACGAGAAGAAACTTCTGAATGTGGCGATACGCCGGCATGAACTGAAGGGCTATCCACGAAAGAGGACATTGAGGAATTATCTGAGACGAGCCAATGTCAGACTGCTCAGAGAATATATACGTAAACGTGTACGGCACGATGAGGATGGATTCGCTGTGCTTTCCGCCTTCAGAGACCACATCCGGACGGAACTGTCTGCATTAAGTTGATATACATGACGAAGGTTTTTTACATAGATCCGCAATCCTACAACAATCTGGCCGTTTATGACCACTCTCTTCTGTCCAGGGTGAGGAACTGTGAAGTCACATATTATCACAGTTCCCTTTATCAGAGCGGGCAGATACCAGGTGCGGTTCACAGGAGCGTCTTCGTATATAGCAGTAAGAAAGGACGGCTTGGCAAGACCTTGAGCTATGTTTCTTCCATATGGAGAATAGGTGTGGATGTGATGAGAGAACGTCCTGATGTGGTCCATATCCAATGGCTGCGTTTCTGGCTGTTCGATCTGCTTTTTGCCTGCTGCGTCAGATTAGCCGGTTGCAAGCTCATATTCACTGCCCATAATGCGCTTCCTCACAATCCGCATAAAGGGGACAGGCTCAGATACAGGATATATTATCGCCTGGCATCTGCAATAATAGTACATACCAAGGTTACCAAGGATGAACTATGCAGCGGTTTCGGCGTTGATGCTGATAAGATCAATGTCATTCATCACGGCATTCTGGATTATGGAACAGATATGGACAAAGTCTTGTCGCGAAGTTCGGAAATCGCCTCGCAACTGGACATCAGAAAAGGCGATTTCGTCTTTTCCTGTCTCGGCTATCAGTATGTATACAAGGGAATAGGACTGGTCGTGGATGTCTGGGAACGTACCCCAAAACTGCACGACAATCCCCGCTGCCACCTTCTAATTGTCGGAAAGAACAGGAATGTGGATGCTTCGCTGTTTGAGCGTGCCTGCAGATATAAGAATGTATATGTGCTTGACGAGCAGATAAGTGACATTGATTTCAATGCATATCTTAAGCTCACATCAGTCATCCTTCTTCCTTATATCAGTGCTTCGCAGAGCGGACTGCTGTTTTCGGCAATGTGCAGCGACACTCCCGTGATGGTCTCCAATATCGGAGGACTGGCAGAACCGCTCAGTTATGCCGGAATAGGATGGAACATCGGCGATCCGACAAGCGATAACCTGTCGGACGCAATGTTGCGGTTGCTTGACAATCCCGGAGAACTGGCCAGAGTCGGTTCCGATTCCGTCGCTTTCAGTAAGGTAAGGGAAATCTATTCGTGGAATACGATTTCAGAACAGACATCTCAACTGTATATCCGATTGTCGGGGAAAAATTGAGCGTGGTCTTTCCTGTCCAATCCCATACTGTCAATTCTGCTGCATTTGTCCCTGAATGTCCCGAAGATGAAACCGGGGGAGAACCGTTTTGACTTCAAGGCCATCACTGCGGTAAAACCGATGGCGGTGGCATATTTCAGGATACCTCTTTTCTTTCTGTAGGGCAGCATGATGAACACATTCTCATCGCCCTTTATGCCTCCGACCCAGTGGATGTCGTGCCATTCGTTACCTGTGCCGCACGATGGAATGTGGGTGATGGCACCTGCACCTTTTATATATCTGAATCCGTAGATGTTCCTGAATATGTTGAAGGCAGGCGGACTCATCGGGCCTTCTGAAAAACCGTGAAAATCAAAGTCAACGGGTTTGAAGTATCCGTTCTCGTATCTTATGTCCTTGAATCCGTTACAGTAGGAATTGCCCTCTCCACCCATCATATCAGCAAAATGCGATTTGAATACAATGTCACTGAAAATGTTGTGGCAGGAGTGACAGTAGGTCTTGATACCCTGATGTCCGTCATATCCGCATATGGTAAGATGGCTGATCCTGCAGTTGATACTGTCCATTACATAAAGCGGATTGGTATAATCCTCTATTATAACATTCTCGATGATGCCGCAGGACACACGTTTCAGATTGATGGCATTCCAGCCGTAGTCCATCTCCTGACTTTGCTTTACTGAATAATACAGGGGAAATCCGTGATGCCGGAACAGGCCGTTCCACCTGCTGCTCAGTTTCAAGTCTCTGATGACGATGTTTTCAAGCATCGGAACATCGAACAGACGTGGATTGTAAATGAGTCTGCAATCTCTTGGCAGCGGTTCGGCAAGTTCAATGGTGTTCTGGTCTATTACTTTGCCAACTTTCACTAACCACTGGAATGACGGCGCCCCTTCGGGACCGGCTCTGTGGGCCAGAAGCCACTCTTCGCGCAGTTCCTCCACACCGAGAATGTCTTTTATGAGATTCCCATCTTCTGTGGTATTGTACAGTCCGAGCATAACGAACTGCCGGATGCCGCTACTGTCTTCAACTTTGATGAGCGTGGAACCGGCTTCTGCGTCTGCTGTGATTTCCGTAACGAACTGTGGGGTAAGCATAGTACCGTCGCTACCCGGGTCAGAAAGCGAACTGCTCTCCATCCGTATCTGCTTTTTCCTGTTGAAATCCAGTCCGAAGAAGATGTTGCTTGGCTGAAGATCTTCGCTTGTTGTAATCAGAAATGGGGATATCCAAGGGTTGCGGTCGCCTCTGACTGTAGGATTACAGCATACGAATTCAGACAATGGATTCCCGCTTTCATCAGTTTCACCCTGCAGAGTGATGTTCGAGTGGTTTATTCTGATGAAATCTGACTGCTGAGGATTGGCGTTGAAGAGGTACTTGCCTCGTGGAAAGAACAAAGTTCCGCCACCATTGTTCCGGCCTGTTGAGTCAATCAGCGACTGAAGCTTGGAGGTGACATCAGTTCCGCTGTCAGGGAGTATGCCAAAGTCGGTTACATTAATACTGCTCCCGTCAACCTCAGATTTGCATCCGCCCGCTCCAGTGTGGCTCACGTTATCATTCATCAGAAAACGTATCAGGTCAATGTCTCTTCCCCTGACAGTACCGAAAGGAGAGTTTCTGAAGTAAATTCCGCAGATTATTGCTTGGATGACAGGCAGGGAAGTCTGACCATACTTTGAACAGATGTACCGGTCAATGAAATTCAGGATGACAATTACAGCCAGTCGGTATAATAGTGTGATGTATTTCTTCTGCAGGCGTATTCTTGCGGCAATCCATTCGGAAAAGATGAATACTGCAAGTTCGATAATACATCTTGTGACAGCCGGTGCCAGGCTGCCTGACGGCAGACTAGAACATTGGATGATAATTGCAGCAGAAAGCGACAGCGCTATGAACCACGAAACATATTGTACTCTTCCGCACCTGAAATTGTATCTGCCGGTCAGCAGTGTCAGCTCACCGAGGCGTACTTGCGCTGCGATGAACCACAACAGACAGTATGTCAGTAATGATGCCATAAGGTCTACTGCTTTTCGTAGAATCTGACCCAATCAATATCGAGATAGGCCGGCAGTTCAGACGGATTGATTTTTCCAACCCAACGGCCCCCAAGCTGTATGTCCAGCATCAGGTGCATTTCACAGCCGAAAGGAAATTGACCTTGCCGGTTGGCCAGTTTCCTGTATTCCAATGTCTTCTTGCCATTGACACTCAGTATAATCTTATTCGGCAGAATTTCTGCTGTGAAGACATTGAAATCGTCCTCATTGAACGGGGCGGTGCCGGAACTCTTGATTTTACGAAACGGTTTCTGATTGTCAGTATAGTCCGTGTGTACGGTCTGATATACATAACTGTCGTGATTGAGCCTTTCCATAATGTCAATCTCGGCGTAATCAGGGTAGGTGGAATACCGTTCGTCCACACCTCTGAGCCATATTGCCGGCCAAACTCCGGTAGCGCCTTTCATCCGTGCCCTGACTTCAATCTTTCCATACCTGAAACTCTTCTTGCCGAATGTCTCGATTCCGGCAGTCAGGTATCTGGCTGTATCGTTTGATTCAGTTCCGTAGTTATTCTTGGCGAACAGTCTGATGCAGCCGTCAACCATTTCGTACATATGGGGATACCGGGAAAAATAGCGCCCGGCATCAGAATTCCTTCTGTACATCATCCTCCACGAATCGGAGTCAATATCAGTACTGTCGAAGTTCTCCTCCCAAACCAGCCTGTAATTGTCACTGCTGTTGCGCCCGGATGCCGATATGAAGGCAACCGATGCGAGAAGTGCCGATATGAGCAGCGAAGCGGAAATGTTTTTGCGCATTACGGAACGG
>JAZUJU010000116.1:0-3039 GCA_045642985.1 Bacteroidaceae bacterium
GAGCGCAGGAATGTGGTGCTGGCACAGATGATGCACGCCGGCTATATGTCCAAAGAGGAACTTGACTCCATTTCGGCAACGGACATCACACTCAACTACCACCGCGTTGACCACAAGTTAGGCCTGGCCACTTATTTCCGCGAGTATCTCCGTCAGGTTATGACTGCAAAAGAACCCGACAGGAAGAAATATCGTGCATGGCAGATGCAGCAGTATTACGAAGACTCGCTCGACTGGGCCGAAGATCCGCTGTACGGCTGGTGCAACAAGAACGCCAAGGCTAACGGCGATCCATACAACATCTATTCTGACGGTCTGAAAGTTTACGTAACCATAGACTCCAGGATGCAGAGATATGCCGAGGAGGCCGTCGACGAGCATCTTCGCAACTACCTGCAGCCCACTTTCTTCTCAGTCAAGAAATCAGCAAAAAACGCGCCCTTCTCCACAAATCTTACGGCAAGTGAAATTGACGCCATTATGGTCAGGGCCATGAAGCAGACAGACAGGTACAGATCAATGTCTGCAGCGGGAATCGGTGAGGACAGCATACGCAAAGTGTTCGACACGCCACGCGAAATGAGCGTATTCTCGTACAGCGGATACCGAGACACCGTTCTCAGCCCTATGGACTCTCTGCGTTATTTGAAATATTATCTTCGCACGGGTTTCATGTCAATGGAGCCGGCAACCGGATATGTCAGGGCATATGTGGGCGGGCCCGACTACCGTCAGTTCCAGTACGATATGGTCACACAGGGACGCCGCCAGGTCGGTTCGACCATCAAGCCGTACCTGTACTCGCTTGCGATGGAAAGCGGTTTCTCGCCATGCGACCAGACAATAAACCAGACCCAGACCATACTCACCGAAGCCGGTCAGATATGGAGGCCCAGGGATGACGGCAAGGATATGATAGGACAGCTGGTCACTCTGAAATGGGGACTTGCCCATTCGAACAACAACATCTCCGCTTTTCTGATGAGCAAGCTCAGTCCCTACGAATTCAAGAACATTCTGCACGAGTTCGGTCTGAGGAACCAGGAGATAGAGCCAGTTCCGTCGCTATGTCTCGGTCCGTGCGATGTATCCGTAGCCGAGATGGTCAGTGCCTACACCGCATTCCCGAACAAGGGAATACGCACCAGGCCGCTTTATGTCGTACGCATTGAAGACAGCGACGGCAACACCCTTGAATCGTTCACTGCACGCAGCAACGAGGTTATCAGCGCCGAGACGTCGTACAAGATGATTGACATGATGCGCGCAGTGGTGACCGAAGGAACGGCGCTCAGGGCACGCAACTATTACCGTGGCGACTGCTGCGGCAAGACAGGAACAACCAACAACCATTCCGATGCATGGTTCATAGGCTATACGCCGGAGCTGGTGACCGGCTGTTGGGTTGGAGGTGAGGACCGCGACATACACTTTGACTCCATGCAGTTCGGACAGGGTTCACGAATGGCTCTGCCTATCTGGGGCATCTACATGCAAAAGGTCTATGCGGACACAGTCCACACAGGCTATTCCCCGTCAATGAGATTCGACATTCCCGAAGGCTTCGACCCATGCGGCAATGCCCAAGCCTCGTCGGATGTAATAGAATCATACTCTTTCGATTCTTTCTGACAAACACCTACAGCCTATGCGCAAACCGGAAATAGTAAGAAACGACCCCTGGCTCAAGCCTTACAGTGACATTATCAGAGCCCGCCACGATTACGCGGCAGCCAGAGAGAAGGCCATCTGCGGCAAGCACGGCTCACTCTCGTCGTTTGCCGTAGGTTATCTTTATTACGGTCTGCACAGGACTGCCGACGCCTGGGTCTTCCGCGAATGGGCACCGAATGCGACAGAGATATTCCTGATAGGCGATTTCTCGGACTGGCAGGAACGCGAAGAGTACAGGCTGAAGAGGCTGAACGAATACGGAGACTGGGAGGTTACCCTACCATCCGGCTATATACGCCACGGCCAGCATTACAAAATCAGAGTCAAATGGAACGGAGGTCATGGAGACCGTATCCCAGCCTGGTGCAGGCGTGTCGTTCAGGATCACGTCACCAGAATATTCTGCGCTCAGATATGGAATCCGGAACAGGAATACCGTTTCCGGCACGAGAACTTCAAACCGACTGACGGTCCGCTGATGATTTACGAATGCCATATCGGTATGGCACAGGAAAAGGAGGATGTCGGGACCTACATCGAATTCAAGGACAGGATTCTGCCCAGAATAAAGGATGCCGGCTACAACTGCATTCAGATAATGGCCATTCAGGAGCATCCGTATTACGGAAGTTTCGGATATCATGTCTCCAACTTCTTCGCGCCATCGTCACGCTTCGGCACGCCCGAAGAACTGAAGGAACTGATTGACACTGCCCACGGGATGGGGATTGCAGTCATTATGGATCTGGTGCACTCCCACTCCGTAAGGAACGAGAACGAGGGCCTCGGCAATCTGTCCGGCGATCCCTGCCAGTATTTCCTGCCGGAACCGCGCAGGGAGCATTCGGCCTGGGGCTCTATCTGCTTCGACTACGGCAAGAACGAGGTTCTGCATTTCCTGCTTTCAAACTGCAAATACTGGCTCAACGAGTTTCACTTTGACGGATTCCGTTTTGACGGCGTCACATCGATGATTTACTACAGTCACGGACTCGGAGAGACATTCTGTAACTACGAAGACTACTTCAACGGTCATCAGGACGGCGAAGCCATCTGCTATCTGATGCTCGCGAACAAGCTCATACATCAGGTCCGCCGCAGTGCGATAACTATTGCCGAAGAGGTCTCGGGCATGCCCGGACTCGCAGCGCCCTTCGGATCGGGAGGCTTCGGATTCGACTACAGGATGGCCATGAACATTCCTGACTACTGGATAAAGACAATCAAGGAGCGTCGCGACGAAGACTGGAATGTATCGGAAATGCTTTGGGAACTGACCAACCGCCGGTCTGACGAAAAAACCATATCGTACGCCGAAAGCCATGACCAGGCGCTTGTAGGCGACAAGACCATAATATTCCGTCT
>JAZUJU010000117.1:0-5131 GCA_045642985.1 Bacteroidaceae bacterium
CTGCGTATTTTTCGTGCAGGTGCGCCAGCGATCTCTGCCAGTGCTTCTCGCGGTCATACTCCGGATAATGTGCGATGCTGTACTGTACGGTGCGGCGGATAATCGTTTCCGGGTCTATCGTGCGGTCAGCTTCGGCCACTATCAGTCCGTATATGCTGCGCGGCTCGTGCCCGACAGATGCACGATGGTCTTCGGCGGCACAGGCAATGGTCTCTATCTGATCTTGAGTGAACCAGTGGCCCAGTGCGGCATCACTGCGTATGATGCGTCCTGATTCCAGATGATGTGTCTCGCGTCCTGCGCTGAGGCCGGTGTCGTGGTAGGCTGCCGCTGCGTAGAGCATATTCACATTGACATCGAACTGCTCGGCCATCGCAAGACTCCTCTCGATGACCATAAGCGGGTGGTCACGATGATGCCCGCTGTCAAAGTGGTCGTACATTGGGAGAATGTTCTCCTCAATGTAACAGACAAGGCTTTCGTCCGGGGTTTTCATTTCAGGAACGGATTTGTCCGCTGCCGTCAATCAGCCACTTGTAGGTGGTCATCTCCTCGAGCCCCATAGGCCCTCTTGCTCCGAGTTTCTGGGTGCTGATGCCGATTTCCGCTCCCAGCCCGAACTGCGCTCCATCGGTGAAGCTTGTAGGAGCGTTCACATAGACGCAGGCGGCATCGACATCCTGGCGGAAGCGTGAGGCGCTTTCGGCATTGTCAGTGATGATGCTTTCGCTGTGGCCGGAACCGTACTTGCGTATGTGCTGCAGTGCCTCTTCGAGAGAATCGACGGTCCTGACTGCCATCTTGTAGTCCATGAACTCTGTGCCGAAACTGTCTTCGTCTGCGGCTGACAGTATGGGATATCTGCCGTTCAGGGCTGAAAATGCCCGTTCGTCGGCGAATATCTGAACATTACGGCCGGCAAGCGGTGCGCAAAGTTCCGGCAGGTCCTTCAGTCTGTCCCTGTGTACTATCAGACAGTCGAGTGCATTGCATACGCTGACACGTCTTGTCTTGGCATTCAGGACAATAGCCTTGCCGTATCCGATGTTGCCGTCCTTGTCGAAATATGTGTTGACTACACCGGCTCCGGTTTCTATGCATGGAACCTTGGCATTGTCGCGGACGAAGTCTATCAACCGGCGTCCTCCTCGCGGTATGACAAGGTCCACCATACCGACAGCATTGAGCATTGAGCTGGCAGCCTCGTGCGTTGCAGGCAGAAGCGTGATGGCGTGTTCTGTAACTCCAGTCCTGACCAACGCGTCGGATATGATTCTTACGGCTGTAGTGTTAGTGTCCTGTGCATCCTTCCCTCCCTTGAGAACACAGGCGTTTCCGCTTTTGAAACAGAGCGAGAAGACATCGAAGGTGACATTCGGTCTGGCTTCGTAAATTACGCCGATTACACCAAACGGCACTGATATCCTGCGCAGTCTGAGTCCGTTCTGAAGTGTTCTGTCGCAGAGTATACGGCCGAGCGGGGAGGGTAGATCTGCTACTGAACGCATGTCCGAAGCTATGGCTCTGATGCGTTCTTCGGTCAATAGCAGACGGTCATAAAGCGGGGATGACTTATCCATCCTGGACAGGTCAGACCTGTTGGCCTCCAGCAGGACGTCACTCTCGGCTACAATGTCATCGGCTACCGCTAGCAGTACTTCCCTGCGCTTGTTGTCCGAAATGGCAGCAATGGTGCGGCCGGCTTCTTTCGCTTTCAAAAACAGTTCTTTCATCTTATTACACAAGATATAGATAATCGTAATGAACTAATGGGCGGCAGTCGTGCTTGCCGATAAGACCGCGTGCCTCGGAAGCGTTATACGAACTCTTTCCTATGGCAATGGCCTTTCCGGCGGAATTGCATATGCTGATGATGTCACCCTCTTCAAAATCGCCTTCGATTGCGTTGACACCCACCATCAGCAGACTTACAGCCTGTCTGCCCTTTAGTGCCTGCTCGGCTCTTGCGTCAACAATCACGCTGCCTTTGGTGAAATCGCTGCTGTGGGCAATCCACTTCTTGACACTCGATACGGCTTCGCTGCGCGGCACAAATTCGGTGCAGACTGCCTCTGCGTTGCCCAGACAGATGTCGCTGATGATATTCGCCTTCTTTCCGTTGGCGATGACAACCCTGATGCCTTCGTCAGCGACCTTGCGTGCGATGGAGCACTTGGTTAGCATTCCGCCACGTCCGAATTCGCTCTTTTCGGTCTGTATGTATAGGCTCAGGTCATCGTCTGGGGTGATGCGGCGTATTACCGATGTGCCGGCCTTTTTGGGAGAACCGTTGTATATTCCGTCGATGTTGCTCAAAATCAGCAGCATGTCGGCATCCATCATCGAAGCAACCAAGCCTGACAGCTCGTCATTGTCGGTGAACATCAGTTCTGTCACGCTGGTCGTGTCATTCTCGTTGACTATTGGAACCACATCGTTAGCAAGCATCACTTCCATGCACTCCCGCTGTGTAAGATACTCCCGGCGTGTGGAGAAACTCTCCTTCATGGTCAGAACCTGGCCTATTTCGGTATTCCAGTTGTTGAAGAGACGACTGTACAGTCCGATAAGTCTGACCTGTCCGACCGCCGAGTAGAGCTGTCTCTGCCGTATAGCGTCCAGTTTGGGATACCGATGGCTGTTCCTGAATATTCCGCGACCGCAGGCTACGGCTCCGCTTGAGACCAGAATCACTTGATATCCCGCCTTTCTGACTGCAATTACCTGATCCACAATAGATGATATCATCGTAAAATCAAGCGTCCCATCGGGCCGGGTCAGTATCTGACTGCCAATCTTTATTACGATTCTGTTCATTATCTTAGTTTGTTGGTTTCAAAATGCTTCCTGGTGTGCAGGAAGAAATACGCCACTCCGATGATGTTTACGATGGCGGCTCCCAAAAATGCACAGTAATAGCCGTAGTGGTCGGCAAGGACTCCTCCAATCAGGACTCCGATACCGAAGCCCGCATCCCATGATGTGAGAATGGTCGAGTTGGCCGTCCCGCGCTTGTCGTTGGTCGTAAGGTTGATGAACATGTTCTGGAACGCAGGGTACATATGGCCGTTGCCCAGACCGATAATCAGAGCTGCCGCGTAATATCCTATCTGATGGTGGATCGCTGCAAAGATGATGTAGCCCCAGACGGAAATCAGTATTCCAACCGCGGCGTTTCTGCTGACTCTGTTTTTGCGCAGTGCTTTTGCACCCGTAAGACGCGAGACAATCAATCCTATAGCAAGAAATGAGAAGAACAGCCCGGTTCCTCCTGTTATTCCAAGTTCTTCCTTTCCGTAGATTGCCACATAGGTTGACATTACGCCGAACGAAAACGAGAAACACACCATGTTGACTGCTTCCCGCCATCCGCTCAGTAGCAGGCATCTGTCAAGAGAAATCTTTTTCTTGTTAGGCACGAAATCGCGCTTTGGCATGCTTATGGACAGATCCAGAAGGAATCCTGTCAGGGATATTGAGAGCGAAATCCAGAACAGTGCCTGAAAATTGCCTTTGAACAGCTGTAACAGATATATGGCCAGAACCGGTCCCAATGCCATCGCAAGGTTGTTGCTCAGACCGAAGTAGCCGATTCCTTCAGTACGCCGTTCACTCGGAAGTACGTCAATCGCCACGGTGCTGGTTGCCACTGTGACCGAACCGAACGGAGCACCGTGGAATGTCCTGAACAGGGTGAACATAGCCAGTGAGCCGGCAGCCAGATATCCGGCAAACAGGGCTACAAAAAAGAAGTTGCACACCAGCAGCACGGCCTTGCGCGGAAAAGTGTCAACAAAATATCCGCTGAACGGCCTTATGATCAGAGCCATGATGGAATACCCTGCAAGACAGAGCCCAATGGTCTGCCTGCTGGCACCGAATGTCTCTGAAAGATACAGGGGCAGTAGCGGTACTATCAGTGTAAAGGAGAAATGGACCAGGAAATTGCCAAACCAAATCTTCAGATAGTTGCTGTTCCAAAGTTTAGCTTGTTCCATATCCGAAAACCTTTAACTTTGTCAGGAAAGTTCCTGCTCTATAAAACTGATGATGTCATCCAGTGTCTGGAATTCCCTGAGTTTGCTGTCGGGAATTGAAATGCTGAAATGTTCTTCGACCGCTGCAATCATCGAAAAGGTTACGAAAGAGTTCAATCCGATGAATTTGAGACCTGTAGCCGTATCTATCTCAGATGCAGGTTGGTCTATGTATTCAGCTACTATGTCAAGTAAATCTTTTTTTACGTCCATTGCTCAGTTATAAAATACGTAATCCGTTGTCAGAACAGACATCAGGCAGAGTACTGCGTTTGATCTTCCGGGATGATGTCTTTTCGTATTCGCTATCTCTAAGTTCTATGAAATCAATTTTCTTGTAGTCGGAAAGTCTGGCGTTGATAGCCTTGATGTCGGCTACGATGGCCTCGTGGTTGGAACGCTTCTCTTCGTCTTCGATGTATATTCCGGCGCATATCAACTCCTCGGGGAAACCATTGCTGCTGTACTGCGCTTGATATACAACCGTTTCGGTGACGTAATCGAGAGAGGTCTCTATTACGTTCTCTATTTCTTCGGGACAGATGTTCTTGCCGCTCTCCAGAACTATTGTGTTCTTTTTTCTTCCCATCAGGAAAATTCTTCCGTCTTCGTCAATTCGGGCGCTGTCGCCTGTCCTGAAATACCCGTCAATGGTGAAGGCTTCGCGTGTGGCCTCCTCGTCCTTGTAATAGCCTTTCATCACGCTTTTTCCCCTGATGCACAGTTCTCCGATGCCGTCCTCGTCTGCATTGATTAGCTTTGCCTCGATTCCGACGCATGGCTTGCCTACGCTGAGATGTTCGGTCAGAGTATCGTTGTTTATGGAAATCAGAGGACCGCATTCGGTGACACCGTAGCCGTTCTCAATTCTGATGCCAAGGTCGTTCATGCCTCTTACAACTCTCGGATTGAGCATTGAACCGCCACAGATAATGCTCTCCAGTCTGCCTCCAAACGGTGCGAAAACATCCGAAAACATTTCGTGAGTCTTGTCAAGTCCGAATTTTCTGAGAAAGTTGGAAAGACGTATGCCCTTTGCCAACTTTTCTGCCTTACCAAGCTTCCAAGCGTTGCCCCAGATGCTCTTGTAAAAA
>JAZUJU010000118.1:0-9572 GCA_045642985.1 Bacteroidaceae bacterium
TCGAATCCGCAGTCTGCGTAACCGGTAGCGACAACCTTGGCACCGCGGTCGTGACCGTCCTGGCCCATCTTGGCTATCATGATACGTGGCTGACGGCCTTCCTTCTTTGCAAACTTCTCGGTGAGTTCGCAGGCTTTCTCAAAGTCTGCGTCCTTCTTGCTTTCTGATGAATACACGCCTGAAATTGTTCTGATGACTGCTTTGTAACGACCTACAACCTTCTCGCAGGCGTAGGAAATCTCACCCAGTGATGCGCGTACCTTGGCGGCTTCGACTGCAAGTGCAAGCAGGTTGCCCTCGCCGGTCTCGACGCACTTGGTGATGGCATCCAGAGCCTTCTGAACGTCAGCCTCGTTGCGGCCTGCGCGGAGAGCCTTGAGACGCTCAATCTGCTGGTTGCGTACTGCGGTGTTGTCAACCTCGAGGATATCGATAGGATCCTCGTGGTCAAGACGGTACTTGTTGGTACCGACCATGGTCTGAACGCCTGAGTCGATACGGGCCTGTGCACGGGCAGCGGCCTCTTCGATACGCATCTTTGGCAGACCGGTCTCGATAGCCTTGGCCATACCGCCCAACTTCTCGATTTCCTGGATGTGCTCCCATGCCTTGTGGGCAATCTCGTTGGTCAGGGTCTCGATGTAGTATGAACCTGCCCATGGGTCAACCTCGCGGCATACGTTGGTCTCGTTCTGGATATAAATCTGGGTGTTACGTGCGATACGTGCTGAGAAGTCGGTCGGCAGAGCGATGGCCTCGTCCAAAGCGTTGGTGTGCAGTGACTGGGTGTGGCCCAGAGCAGCTGCCATAGCCTCGATACAGGTACGTCCGACATTGTTGTAAGGATCCTGCTCGGTGAGTGACCAGCCTGATGTCTGGCAGTGTGTACGCAGAGCCATAGACTTCGGGTTCTTGGCGCCGAAGCTCTTGGTGATCTTTGCCCACAGCAGACGGGCTGCACGCATCTTGGCAATCTCCATGAAATGGTTGGTACCGATAGCCCAGAAGAATGACAGACGCGGTGCGAATGTATCGATGTCCATGCCGGCGTTGATACCTGCACGCAGATATTCCATACCGTCAGCCAGTGTGTAGGCCAGCTCGATGTCGGCGGTAGCGCCAGCCTCCTGCATGTGGTAGCCGGAGATTGAAATCGAGTTGAACTTAGGCATGTTCTTTGATGTGTACTCAAAGATGTCGGCGATGATCTTCATTGAGAACTTAGGAGGATAGATGTAGGTGTTACGTACCATGAACTCCTTAAGAATATCGTTCTGGATGGTACCCTGCATTTCCTCAAGGCTTGCGCCCTGCTCCAGACCTGATACGATGTAGAATGCCAGGATAGGCAGAACGGCACCGTTCATTGTCATGGAAACGGACATCTTGTTAAGTGGAATTCCGTCGAAGAGAACCTTCATGTCCTCAACTGAGCAGATGCTCACACCGGCCTTACCGACATCACCTACGACACGCTCGTGGTCAGCATCGTAGCCACGGTGTGTGGCGAGGTCGAATGCTACTGACAGACCTTTCTGGCCTGCGGCGAGGTTACGGCGATAGAAAGCGTTGGATTCCTCGGCTGTGGAGAAACCGGCGTACTGACGGATGGTCCAAGGACGCATCACGTACATTGTTGAGTACGGGCCGCGGAGGTTAGGGGCGATACCTGCAGCATAGTTCAGATGCTCCATGCCTTCCAGGTCCTCCTTGGTATATACAGGCTTCACTTCAATCTTCTCAGGTGTTGACCAAAGTTCATCAGCGCCTGTCTGCTTGCAGCTGCATCCGTTTTCGAGGGCAGCCTTGATGTCGATATCTTTAAAATTAGGTTTCATTGCGCACTGATTATTTGATGTTCAACTTGCCGTTGAAATCCTTGAGGGTGTCAAGGACGTTGCAACGTACGTGGATGAAGTTCTCGATACCCTGAGCCTTAAGGTCCTCCATGCATTCAGGAGCACCTGCCACTACGAAGATGGCCTTGCCGTTCACAGCCTTGAAAGCTGCTGGAGCCAGCTCTGCGTACTCATCGTCGCTTGAGCAGAGGACGATGATGTCGGCGTTCTTCTTGAAAGCAGCCTCAACGCCTTCCTCAACGGTCTTGAATCCGAGGTTGTCGATGATCTCGTAACCTGCACAACCGAAGAAGTTGCCTGAGAACTGGGCGCGTGCCTGACGCATTGCCAGATTGCCGATGGTCAGCATGAATACCTTCGGACGCTTGCCTGAAGCCTCGGTGGCCAGACGGAGCTCCTCGAAGTCGGATGCCAGACGGGCGCCGTTCAGGGTAGGATACTCATTCTGCTTCTTGCAGCAGCATGCCATAGGCTTGCGCTCGCCTGCAATCTCAGTGATGTTCGGGAACTGGTTGCTGCCTACGAGAGTCTCCTTGCGCTTGGCAATGGCCTCGTGACGGGCTGCACCGGTAGCGTTGATAGCTTCCTGGACCTTGCCGGCCTTGACCTGAGCCATCATACCGCCGTCCTCCTCGATGTCGAGGAACAGCTTCCATGCCTGCTCAGCGAGAGCCTGGGTCAGATTCTCGATATAGTATGAACCACCGGCCGGATCGACTACCTTGTCCATATGTGACTCCTCCTTGAGAAGAAGCTGCTGGTTGCGGGCCAGACGCTCTGAGAAGTCGTTGGGCATCTCGTAAGCGAAGTCGAACGGGGTGACGAGG
The DNA here is from genome assembly GCA_045642985.1 of Bacteroidaceae bacterium. Taxonomy (GTDB): domain Bacteria; phylum Bacteroidota; class Bacteroidia; order Bacteroidales; family Bacteroidaceae; genus Colenecus. The sequence goes on from JAZUJU010000118.1 coordinate 2,687, forward strand.
ATTGAATCCACGCCTGCGATGGCTGCACTCATTGCCTCGGTCTGTGAACGGAGCAGGTTGACATACGGGTCAAACACTGTCTGGTTGAACTTGGAGGTCTGTGCCTGTGCGTGCATTTTGCAGGAGCAGCGGCAGATACCGTCCTTTGGCTTGTCCTCGCAAGTGCACTCCGGCTTGTACTGCTCTACGATCTTGGCCCAGAGCATGCGGGCAGCGCGGAACTTGGCAATCTCCATGAAGTAGTTGGAGCTGACGCCGAAGTTGAAGCGGATCTTCTTGGCAACCTTGTTGGCTGGAACGCCGGCCTCGGTGAGGGTGCGCATATATTCGTTACCCCATGCCAGAGCGTAACCGAGCTCCTGGTAGCAGTATGCACCTGAATCGCTCAGACTGACTGCATTTGCAGCGAGGCAGCGGAACTTCTTCATAGGAGCAAGAATTTCGACGAGCTTTGCAGCCTCGGACAGACCGTTGGCCTTGTCGGCACCAAACTTGAGAATAGCATTGATCGGATCGTAGCAGATGCAGCCGCAGATCTTGTTCAGGTCGTAGCCCTTTGCTGTGAAATACGCTACGAGAGCCTCAGCCTGCTTGCAGGCAATGGTCGGGCAAAGTACGAAATCCAGACATACGCACTCTGCACATATTCCCTCCAGAAGAGTCTCAAGATCCTTGCCCTCACACAGTGAGTCGCAGAGGATGAAGTTGAGCTTGGTGATACCCTTGCCGAGAACTTCAAGAGCCTTTGCGTTGGCTGCCTTGATGTCCTTGCAGCAGATGCCCTGAGCTACTTTCCAGTCGTTGTCGGCCTTGATGCCGCGCTTGAACGGGAACTCACCTGGTTTTGTACAGGTGTCCAGACCTGCCAGATTCTCCTCACGGTAGAACGGCTGTACTTTGAATCCTTCGTTTGTCCTCCAAACGAGTTTCTTCTCGAAATCGGCGCCCTTCAGATCTTCGGTGATCTTGGCAATCCACTCTTCGGTGGATACTGGCGGAAATTCTGAGAAGAGTTTTTCCTTGTTGTTTGCCATAACTAGTTATTAAACGTGTAATGTTGTTTGTCTGTTATTATCCGCGAAGTTACACAATAAAAATAAAAAAAGCGGCCAAAACAGCCGCTTTTTTAATTAATGTGATGTGTGGATTACATGCCGCCGAAGCCACCACCAAAACCACCGAAGCCACCGCCCTGCTGCATCTGGGCGCGACGCTCTTCCTGAGCCTTCTGATACTTTTCGTACTGTTCTTCGGTGAGGATTGACTTGAGCTTCTTCTCGGTAGCCTCACGTCTTGCCTGCATCTCCTTCATCATGTCCTCGCTCGGACCTTCGCCCATACCGAAGCCGCCGCCTTCCTCCATCATCTTCTGCATGCGCTCAGCCTGTTCCTTCTGCTGTGCTGTGTAGAATGTGAGAAGGGAATCCTTCTGAGCCTGTGTAAGGTCGAGACCTTCTGCAACGCGGTCAACCTGACGCTGTGCCATCTGTGCCGGATCGAAATCACCGCCACCGAAGCCGCCACCGAAACCCTGAGCAAAACCAAATGATGAAATCATCATGGCTGCAATCGCAAAAAACAACTTTTTCATTTTCCTTTGTTCAATAATTAATAATCATTCCCGAATATCGGGTTCGCAATGTTAGACGGACTGCTGATAGGATGGTTTAACTCCTCCAGCGAATAAAGTGTCAGAAATCAAAGGCTACGCGTGCCATGAAACTGCGTCCCAGACCGGGAACGCCACGGAGAAGCTGTCCGCCGATTTCATATTCCTTGTCTGTAATGTTGTATGCATCAAAGCCGACAGAAATTCCTTTGTGCCATTTCCATTCAACGCCTGCACCGAATGTGAAATAGCCGCCAACCTCGTACGGGTCGCTCTTTCCGATGATGAGCAGTTTGATCAGATCCATTGTCTGGCAGTCAAAAGCCGATTGGGTGTGCATATTGGCGCGAACCCACAGCCTGTCACCATTGGATGGCGCCAGAACAGCATACTGACCTGTGATGTTGCCGAGGAATCGCGGTACATTCAGGACGCTGTGATCTGACGCTGCGATGCTTTCAACCCCGAACGGATACTGGTATGTCGCATTCAGGTTTACCAGTGCACGGTCTGTCGTCCACTGTATGACATTCTCGATACCGCCCATACGGATGCGTCCGGCGTTGGTGAATGTCTTGCCGCTTGTGCTGCCCGAAAAATAAACCATATCCTTGACATTGTTGTAGAATATGTTTGCCTCGTATTTCAGACCGATATCTTTCCAGCTCATAATTCCGCTTATCTGATAGGAGTCCATAATCTCAGGGTTAAGTTCGGTTCCTCCGGAGAACAGAGAGATTGTAGAACCGCGGTAGAATGCTGCAGCATCGACGAATGCGTGAGAATATGCACCCTTGAGCGTGAATTTCTGATTCGGCATCCAGATGAGCGATAATCTCGGCGAGAATGTGTTCAGCACTCTGTCATCCAGACGATGCTTGTTGTCGTAGCGGAGTCCACCGTTGAAAATCAGTTCTTTGGTGAAGTAGTGCTTTACCTGTACAAAGCCGGATATTGTCCTCTCAACTCCATCCAGAATAATGGAATGCCGGATATTGTTGGTCTCGTTGAAATCAGCTCCGATCAACAATGAGGCATCGCCTACAACAAAGTCTTCGAACTGAAGTCCCGCCAGCAGCGTACCGTTCATACCCGAATTGTTGAACGAGTAGTTGTACGATCCGGTCACTGTGCCGCCGAAACTGTAGTCATCCCACTGGATAATCTGTCTTACACCCCTGGTCTTGACAGACTGAATTCCTATCAGGCTGGCCATATAGCTCATTATCTCGTAAGGAACGGTATCGCCTACCACATTGTAAATCTGCATCCTTTCAGTCGAGGCTGAGAGTGCTGCGGACATTGAGAAGTCATTCCAGGAATGATTCCATTCAACATCGGCGCGCATATTGGTGCGGGCCATACCCGGACCCTCGCCGTTGACCTTGCCGTAGTCGTTATAGGTGAATGTCTCACCGATTGAGAGCAGATTGAAATATGGTACCGGATGGCCGTGCTGGCCGGTAACGGCGATGTTGAAATCGCCCCAGCGGATGTTGGCGCCCAGGTCGAAGGCCGGTTTTTTGTTGTATCCTTCGATATAATGGGGTGTGCCGCCTGTCCATATGGTCTGGCCGTCGCTGTTGTAGATGGAGCCCCATACCATATAATCGGACTGTAGGTTTCCGTTGCCTATCATGAAGGTTCCTCCGAAACTGCTGTTATTGCCGGCCATTCCGGATACTCTCACTCCGTCGATGTCCGTGCCTGACTTGGTGATGATATTGACCACGGCGGTAAGTGCGACATTTCCGTAAAGGGATGATGCCGGTCCTCGCAGTACCTCGATCTGTTTGATTTTGTCTATCGAGTTTCTGAAGTCGAACGATTCGGAATTCGAAGACGAGCTGTTAAGTCTGTGGCCGTTCAGCATGACCAGAATGGTCTCCTGACCAAGTCCGTAAACACCGCGCATTGCAACATTGTTTTCCAGACTGCTGATTGCTGAAAACCCCGGAACATACTGCATAAGGATATCCTGAAGTCTGACGGCTCCGGAAGCCCGTATCATATCCTCCGTAATGAGGGTTACCGGTACAGGTACCTCTTCGACCGTCTCTGCCATTTTCGATGCAGAGGTGATTGTCGAACTGCCTTTCTTCAGTCTGGCAAGGATATCGGCAAAACGCGGGGAGTCGCCGTATGCCGTATAGAACGGGTCGAGTTTAAGGAGCTGGGCTGCGTAGAGCTCTGCCTTTTCGGGCATATCCCGATACAGGCAGCTGAGTGCAAGAAGTCTGTATGCCTGTACCTGATTGCTTGCGTCAAGGGTCTCTATCCTGTTGGACAGAATGTCTTCAACTTGCTGGAAATGACCGTTCTCGTATGCTGATACGGCATTCTGGAACAGGCTGTCATCGTTCTGTGCCAATGTTCCCAAAGAGAACAGAAGAGTAATGAAGAGTGATACTATTCGTGATTTCATTTTACGATTTTTGCAGGGAAAACAAATGTTATTGTTGTGCCGACACCTTCGGCTGATTCTAACAGAAGTTGGCCGTTGTGGTTTTCGGTGACGATTTTGCGGATGATACCCATACCGAGACCTGTGCCGCTGCCGATTGGCTTTGTGGTGAAGAAGTTCTCGAAGATGCGGTTCCGTACTTCCTCGCTCATACCCATACCATTGTCTGTCATATCGATTCTGACTTCGGCCGATGAACTGTCGGTCTGAGTGTATGTCAGGCTGACGCTGATGGTCGGCTTGTAGTCGGCGCCTTCTTTCGAGGCTCTTTCCTTGACAGTGTAGCAGGCATTGTTGATTACATTGAGAATCGCACGGCTCATATCCTGCGGAATGACCATCAGCTTCGGCATAGTTTCGGGATATTCTTCCTGAATGGAGATGTTGAAACTCTTGTCATTGGCCCGCATGGCGTGATAACTGAGCCAGACATATTCGTGTACAAGCTGCTTGAGGTCTGTGGGCAGAAACTCTCCCGACTTGCCGCGGCTCTGCAGCAGGATGCCGCGTATGATGCTGATGGCACGTTCTCCGTGTTCCTGTATCTTATCCATATTCTCCTTGAGGTCATTGGATATGTCCGCAAGGTCCATGGCATCGTCTTCGCTGAGCTTGTCCTTATTGTCTTCGATTATTTCTCCGAGGTCCTTAATGAGCGAAACCGACATCTTGCTGAAGTTGATTACGAAATTGAGCGGATTCTGAACTTCGTGCGAGATTCCGGCGCTGAGCAACCCGAGGGCTGCCATCTTTTCCTGTTTCTGGAGCTGTTCCTGTAACTCGTCAACTCTTGCCTTGAGTGATGCAACTTGCTGTACAAGCGATTCAGTTTCTTCCATATACTAGGTATTTAAGGTAATGTAATCTTGAATTCACTATATTCATCCTTGACCGATTCCGCCTGTATGGTTCCGTTTGCATACTGTACTATCTGCTGACTCAGGTACAGTCCGACACCTGGAGCCTCGCTTGTCGGCTTGGTCGTGAAGAACGGGTCGAAAATCTTGTCCATAATGGATTCCTCCATACCGATTCCGTTGTCGTAGATGCTTAGAATGCATCCTCTGCCGGACTCCGGTCTGGAAACAGAAAGTCTGATGACAGGCTTTGAGCCGCTTCCGGCATTCCTGTCCTCCTTTTTGACTATTGCGTAGAGAGAATTGGCAATCATCGAGGCGAGAGCCTTCTCCATGTTCGCCCTGTTGATGTCTGCAGTGATGGTCTCGTCATCAGCTTCCAGAACCAGTCCAATGCCGTATTTCTCAATTTTGTCCTTGGCGTAGTTGCCCACCAGTTCGAGAATCTTTCTGCAGTAAGGCACCATCTCGGTTTTCTCGAGCGTACCGGAATGTTCCTTCAGGAGTTCTTCCATTGCTTTGAGAATACGGGTGGTGGCTAGTCCGTGCTGCTCAATCTTTCCCAGATTCTGCTGCATCATGTCGGTTATGTCTGCAAGGTCATCGTAGATATCCGGCGAAATTTTCTCCTTGTCATCGTCAATGTCCTGTAGCGCGTCCTTGACCAGACCCTGGGTGAGTTTGGTAAAGTTGTTGATGTAGTTCATCGGGTTGAGGATTCGGTCAATAAGTCCCTTGGTCAGCTTGCCGACAGTAGCCTCTCTTTCCTGACTGAGCAGTTTGTTCTGTGCCTCCTTCAATTCGCTGGTCCTCTCTTCGACGATGGCTTCGAGGCGCTCCTGTTCTTTTCTGGCCTTATACAAACGGTATTTCATAAAGAGGAACGAAATGCCCGATATGAGCAGCGCGTAGAAAACGAACGAGAACCATCTGAGGTAGAACGGTGCGTATACTCTGAATGCTACCGGCTTTGTCTCTGCAATAGAGCCATAGGCATCCCTGCAGCGTACGGCAAGCTGGTATCTGCCGGCAGACAGATTGGAAAACGACAATTCAGGACTGTCGCTCCATCTCGACCATTTGTCATCGGTATGCAGCCTGTAGCTGAATTTCGGAGTACCGATAGGGTCTGACTTGTCCATTGATACCGAGATGTGGACTTCGCTGCCTTCCTGTGAGAAGGAACGGACAAACAGTTTGGGAATGAATGGTTTGAGAGATTGGATCTGGTCAAGCTGGATGCGCATGAGCCCAAAACTGCCGCCAATCCAAGCTTCGTCGTCATTTGCATACATGGCATCGACGCTGTAATCTTCAAGCAGAGACAGCCATTCCTGCTCATTCTCTGACATCTTGTCATTTACCAGTCCTCCTCCTTCTGCATTCGGAGTCCATCTGGTGCCGTCTGGAGCGGTGTAGTCAAGCAGCACGGACATCATTCCTGTGTTCTGTGCCAGTTTGAACTCAGCACTTCCGGGAGCCTTGTAATAAGTGTCAAGATAATAGTTCATAGCCCAGATACCTCCGTCATCGGCAATCTTTATTTTGCAGATATTGGGGGCCTGCAGGACGCATCTGCTGTCGCCGTCCATGTCGTTGTAGGACATACCGTCATCTTCGCCTGTCAGAAAACTTCCGTCAGGGCGTGGAGTGATGCAGAGCGTGTGGCTTGTAGTAATCTGCCTGACATCCGGTGTACACTGGAACACTCCGTCTGCGGTAGCGGCGAGGACATTGCCGGAGGCGTCGGCCTTCAGGTCCCAGCAGGCGAGGGCGATTTCTTCAATTCTCTTGAAACTGCCATCGTCTGTTTGAACAAAGAGCCCCTGCAGAGTACCGACATAGAGACGTTCCTGATAGTTGAGAATGGCATTGACTCGTCCGTATAGTCCGTCGCTCTCGTCGTAACGGGAATAGACGGAATGAACATAAATCTGAAACACGCCATTGTCGGTA
>JAZUJU010000119.1:0-10562 GCA_045642985.1 Bacteroidaceae bacterium
TCCTCCGACATATCAGAATCCGATTTTTAATAATATATACAAAAATAGGCATCTGTTTGAATTATTCTACTCTGAAGCGGCTATTTTTGCACAACAATCTTGCGGCATACCGATATCAGAGCATAACTTTGCAGATATGAACGCGTTCAACATTTTCAAGACAGCCATAATTACGGCAATTGCCACTCTGACCATATCAGCCTGCAACGGTGAGCAGGACGCCGTACGCCAGAACATTCTAAGCGAAGCGGAACTTGTCATTCTCAATCAGCAGGGGAACGACATTGAAGTCAGGATACGTAACCCGTGGAAAGAGAATTCCGTGCTGTCGTCTCTGACTCTTACCGCGACAGGACAGACGGATTTCCGATATAAGTCGTCAGGCGGAACAGTTCATATTCCGGTAAAACGCGCCATCGTGATGAACAACAGTCACTGCCACCTGATTTCCGAGTTGGGAGCAGCCGGAAGCATAGTCGGTGTCTGTGAGTCGGAGTACATAGCAGACCCTGTAATTCGGACAGGGCTTGCCGACGGAACAATTACAGACTGCGGCAACAGCATGTATCCTGACATAGAAAAAATCATAAGCCTTCAGCCTGATGCCATTCTGGTGTCTCCGTTCGAGGAGAGCGGATACGGTCAGTTGGAGAATCTGGGGATACCGCTGATAGAATGTGCTGACTATATGGAGTCCACCCCTTTGGGCCGGGCAGAATGGATGAGGTTCTATGGACTGCTGTTCGGTGTACAGGAAAAGGCAGACTCGCTGTTTGAAACGGTCAGCAACCAGTATGCCCGGCTTAGGGAATCTGCAAGCAGCACAACTGAGCGTCCGCTTGTGATGCTCGACACGAAAGGAGGTTCGGCCTGGTATATGGCAGGGGGCAGAAGTACCATAGGTCAGATGCTTGCCGATGCCGGTGCCAGCTACATTCTTTCCGACAACACATCCGAAGGCTCGGTACCGCTCTCATTCGAAACAGTCTACGAAAGGGGCGCTGAATCGGACTTCTGGTTACTGAAGAATTCCACCCATTCCGAACTCACATACGACCTGCTTGCCGAAGACTCGGAATCATATACTCACTTCAAACCGTTCCGGGAACGCAGGATATATGTCTGCGATGTCTATTCGGTACCCTATTTCGAACAGACTGCATTCCACCCCGAGCTGTTGCTGAAGGACTTCGTTACAATACTTCATCCCGATTCCACCATAAGCCCACTGTTTTATCATCCGATGAGGTGAAAAAAACCGGCATTTGGCATCATATAGATGTACGAATCGTTATCTTTGTAGGATAAGTCAGAAAAAGATGAGAAAGATAGATTTGACCGAATGGATTCAGACTGGAGCAGGAGTGTCCTGTCTTTCATATTTTAATATGACGGACCCATCCGAGATGATAAAGTTCATGCCCCAGGGGACTCCGACTGCCGAACTGGAGGAAGAACTCGAGAAGGCGTGGAAGGTTTACAATCTGGGTATTTCCACTCCCAAGCCCGGAGAACTTGTTACAGACGGCACTCGCCCAGGTATGCTGTTTGCACGTATAGTCGGCAAGAAATCGTACGCACGCGCCATAGGCCAGATGCCGGACAGGATTCCGGAACTTGCCAGAGAATATGGAGCCATGACCAGACAGTTGCATTCTACGGATTGCGACACATCGCTGTTCCCCAACATCAAGGAGTTTTACGCAGATCTTATCAGGAGGAATCCGTATCGCAGTGACGGGCTCAAGCAAAAAGCAATAGAGATGATGAATGCGCTCCCAGATGGCACTAAATGCGTTCACGGCGACCTTCACTTCGGCAATATCATACGTACCGAAAAGGAAAGATATTTCATTGACCTAGGCAACTTCTGCTACGGGAACCCGCTCTTCGACTTCGGAATGATGGAAGCGCTGCTTCTGTTCGGTCCCGTCACTCAAGAGCGCTTCTTCAGGGAATTCCACTGTTCCGTGGAACAGGCCACACAATTCTGGGAAGAGTCTCTGCTGGAATATTTCGGCAATGATACAGATGTAAAGAAAAAGAGAGAAGAATTCAGAATATACCGCTCACTGAGAGTTTTCACCATCGAGGCTGAAATCAACGAGAGGATTCCAGAAGAACTTGACGAAAAGGTATTCCCCGACTTCAAGTAAGTCCGAAAACCGCACCATTAATCTGATAGAAAATGGGGATGACTGCTTTTTGTCACCCCCATTTTAGTATTCGACTATTCTATGGATTGTGCGTCAGTTCGCATCGCCGTCTGCCTCCATGACAGTTCTTACCTGACGGTATCTGATAGAGAACACAAGCATGGAAATAGCCATATATGACAATGCCTGAATCCAGAGACACATCCACTCCCTCCTGACATCGAGCAGGGTCGCACCGTTGCTGGAAAGCCTTATGAAACCGTTTATTCCGAAGGTTGAAGGGAACAGCCCTGAGAATATCTTCCAGAATGACGGGATGTTGGACTGTGGCCACGAAATGCCCGAAATGAACATCAGCGGAACAGATGCGAACACGAACAGGAGGAAGCAAGCCTCTCTGTACTTGACGAAATACGACATCGATATCGCAAAGAATATGCAGGCAAGCAGCAGCGGCAATGCGAACAGAAGCAGGTCTTTGGCTTGCCAAATAGTCGGCAGATCAAAGAGCTTCGGTATGAAGCATAGCAGATATACCGCAAGGACTGAATACACTGCGAGATAGCACAGAGCCTTTCCTATCAGAACCGCCGAAGGCAGTGCCATAGGATTGTCGCTTTCAAAGCGGAATCGGTAGATTTTCTTTCTGCGATACTCCTCTTCGGTTCCTTCAAGCATAGTGATACCCAGAAGAAGTGTCTGCTGCAGGACAATTACCACAACCGCAGGAATGATATATGAACAGAAGCCAGCCTGAGGATTGTATAGAGGGACATATTCATATTCTATTGCCTGAACAAGATTGACACTCTGCTCTTCGGTCATTCCGGCCAGGCGCTGAAGTTTGATGTCTTTGTTCATGTCGAGCGACACGTGCGAACAAGCGCTGTATGCCGCCTTATAGAAAAGGAGTCCGCTCATATCGCAGTACAGATTCACCGTTGCCTGACGTCCGCCTACAATTTCAGAAGAGAAATTGGACGGAATTTCAATCAGGGCGTATGCCTTATGCCTGTGCATAATTTCCTTAGCCTCTTCCATATCCGAACAGTACGCCACAATACGGACATCAGGGCTTGCATCAGTCTTTCTGAGGAACTCACGGCTCAGAGAGGAATGACAGTCATCAACTGCCACGACCGGAACTTCGTGAACAGTCTCACGGCTGTAAAGATATGCATACAGTATGGGGTATCCGGTAGGCACTACAAAGAAGAAGACAATTACGCCGACATCCGTAAAAACGCGGCGGAATTCCCTCGTCATTATTGCATAGATAGATTTAATCCAATATCGCCACATAGTACATCATTCTGTATATTCGTAATGCAAAGCCGTGTAACGGAGAAGTCTGAGGAACAGGAGCGGGAACACTGCGAATCCCAACAGCGACAGATAGAACGGAGCCGAATAATGCATCGGTAAGCCGTTCAGAGCCTGATCCACATAAATCAGGAAATAATGCCTGAGTGGGAACAGATACGACAGAGACTGCAGCGGAGCCGGCATTGCCATTACCGGGAATGAGAATCCTGAAATAGGGAATGAGAGAACACCCCACAATGTGCACAGACTCAATGACCAGCGCAATGACGGTATGCAGGAGCACATAAACACTGCAAATCCCTGAGCAGCCAGAATAAGCAGAATACCGGCAAGAAGCATAGGGAAGATTCCGCTGTTCAGCGGGAAGTTCAGATGTCCGTACAGCCACACGTGGCAGGTACACATAACGACACTGTATATGAGCGTCTGGGGCAGCAGCTTTCCGAGAACGGCCAGATAGATGTTATCGCCCGAAAGCATAAGCCACTCCTTGGCAGTATCGTCCTTCAGTTCCGAATGTATCGAAAACGCCGTAACCAGCATAATCAGCAGCATAAGGACTGCCGGACAGATGGTATTGTTCAGATAGACGGAATAGTTGAGCCAGGGATTACCAAGCGGTCGTTTGTCAATCTGAATCGGCTGCAGGAACCCCATCGCCTGATCCATCGTATACCCCTTGGCCAGCAGCAGTTCGCGTGCGACACCGGCCGATGCGTATTCCGACATCAGCGTCATATCCTGATACAGCAGCGATGCGGGAATCAGGTAGGCGGCATTGGTGTAGAACGAAACCTTTGCCTGCTCAAACCTCATTGCAGTAGCAGTCGTGCCTTTGGGTATGTAGAAGAATCCATAGATTTCACCACGTTGCATTGACTCCCTGGCATCAGCGAAACTGGCATACTCTTTTGTAATTCCAGTCTGCTGGAATGAATCCAGATTTCGCAGCACACGCCTTGAGAGAGAGGTATTGTCCATATCGACCACTCCGCACGGCAGGTCGGCAGGCAAGCCCTCGTTCATAAGCGTAATGAAATATATGAATGAGAACAAAGGAGCACAAACCATACAGATGACGTAGGCGGGACGTTTCACCATACGCAGAACCTCCCTCTTACTCAATCTGTATATTCTGTTATCCGTCCACTTCATACGGATGCGGAAACTTATTTATCCTTATTAATAAGAACAGTCATACCCGGACGAAGTCCCTCAACCACTGCGGTCGGTACAGCTTTGACCTCGAATGTCTTGAGGTCGTACTGGCCGTTGGTCTTGGTAGCCTTCCAAGCGGCATAGGAACCTATATCCTTGATGGAAGTAATCTTAGCCTCAGTCTCAATGTCAAGAGCCGGAATGTAAACAGGCTGCACGCTGCCCACTGTCAGATCCTTGAGAAGATCCTCGCGGACATTGAAAGTCAGCCACATCTTATCCATTATTGCAATATTCATAATCGGAGCACCGGTACCCACCAGTTCGCCGAGCTTAGGATATACCTCGCTGACTTCACCCGAAGCGGAAGCAAGAAGATAGGTCTCGGCTATATAGGAATTGACCTCTGCCACGACACTCTCAGCCTGACGCATCTGAGCGGCAGCCATTGCCTTGACTTCGGCCTCAGCACCGTTCTTTGCCATAGTGTACTGTGACAGGGCAGCCTTTTCGGTTGCAGCCGCAGCATCGTACTGGGCCTTAGCCTCGTCACGCTTCTGCTCGCTTACGACACCCTGAGCAAACAGGCTCTCGACACGCTTATAGGATTTCTCCATGATTTCAAGACCGGCCTTGGCTTTCTGCCAGATTTCGTATGCACCCTGAACCTCCTCTTCGCGGGCGCCCTTCTGTGCCTTGGCGTTCTGAGCGGTTGCAGCTGTGCGCACGGCCTCTGCCTGTGCGAGCTTGGCCTCGATATCCGGGGCTTCGAGTACTGCAAGGGTATCGCCCTTGTTCACCTTCTGTCCCTCGTGGACACGAATCTCGAGGATTCGTCCCGGAACCTTACTCGAAACTCTATACTCAGTTGCCTCAGCCTGTCCCTGCATCATAGTGGACTCGCGCCTGTTGAAGGCGATAATACCGACAAGGCAGACCATCAGAACGATGACGGCAAACGCAGCCAGTGCCAATACAATATTGACAGCCAGCATTTTCGATGTCTTTTTATCCATAACAGTATTTAATTTTTAATTATTCCACAATCCGGTAGCCTGACGGAGATATACATCTGCGAGGAGGCAGTCTATACGGGCGTCAATCTCTTCGGAGCTTGCCTGCGCCCATGCAGTCTGAGCAGCCATTACAAGAGACGATTCAAGCACGCCTTCCTTGAACGCCAAGTTCGAAAGTCTCAGGTTCTCGTTGGCGCTGTCCAGGTTCTTGCGGGCAGTTCTGAGGCGGGCTTCCGACTCGATGACCTTCTGCTCGTTCTGAGTCACCTGCAATGTAATCTTCTCGCGGACTTCGTCAAGCTGATACTTGGCGATGAGAGCGTCAGACTTTGCGCGGCGGTATTTGTTCATACCTTCTCCAAAATGATATACAGGAATTCTGGCTACGACACCTACATTCCATGTTCCAGCCATCTTGTTGGAGAAGCTGTGCTTGACATTCGGGTTGGTAAGGATGTAGTTGCCCATAACGGCTACGCTCGGCAGGAAGTCTGAGCGTACAATCTTTGCCTTCTCGTCATACATCTTAGCTGCAAGCTGAAGACTTTTGAGTTCCGGGCGGTTGGCATCGATATCGTTGGCCGTATATGTCAGGTGCTCGACAGGAGCCTCGAAATTGGCAGTCTGCTCGTCAGCCAGTACAATGTCAGAATAAAGATCCAGACCGCAGAGCTGACAGAGGAGCATCTTGGCAAGCACCAGTCCGTTTTCGGCCTTCAGATGTGCCATCTCAGCCTCATTGAGCTTAACTTTGACTGAAAGGAGATCAGCCTGAGTGGCAACGCCCTCGTTCTTCATGATTTCCACATCAGACTCAAGTCTTCTCAGCAGATCGAGATACTGGTCTGCCAGCTTGAGTTTCCAGGCAACGGAAACAATCTGCCAATAAGCCTCGTCGGTAGTGACCTGAATCTTACGGTCCTCGGTTTCGAGTTGCGAAGCGGCGAGCTCTTCGGCATAGGCAGTTACCTTATTGTAAGCACGGATTTTACCACCCACATAAATAGGTTCCTCGACAGTCACAGCTCCGGCATAAACATTCTGGATATCGAACGACAGCATATCCGTCACACTGTGACCGGCAGCGTTCAACGGTGTAGCCAAATCGGTAGCCGCAAACGCTTCGAAAATCTGTTTGAAATGCGGACTGTTCTTGAGAATCTCCTGGAAAACCGGATTTGCCAGCAGACGATTGGTAAAGGCGTCGAAGCTGGTCTGCGCCGACGTACCCATAGTGTTAAGGCCGTAAGCGACATCCTCCGGAAGGAGCTCGATATTGTCACCGTTATGCAGATAACCGGCTGTAACCGAGATTTTCGGGAAATAGTTGGCGCGAGCCGACTTTCTGTCATAGCCTGCAGCATTCACCTTTTCGCGGGCAATGGCAGACTCCTTGTTGTTCTCAAGAGCAAGGTCCCTGCATTGCTGGAGCGTCAGTACCTGCTGAGAGTACGAGCGGACTGTTCCAGCCAGAAGCAGCAATGAAACAGCAAGCATTTTAACAAAACTGATTGACGTGATTTTCATATAGCCGTTTAATTTTACATTCAGTCTTTTCGCTATTATTCACAAACTGCAAATTTAGTCAAAAGTTTCGAAACCAAAGGCCAATTATTCAATCTCATATTAATTTCTTACATTTTTTGGATTATTTAACACTCACAGCCAGAAAGTAATACAATGACATTCCGATTATGTCTGAATTTCTCTTCCGACAGATACAAAAGCGGCAGATTTTATGTAAGTTTGCACAAACAACAGATATATGAAACCCAGACATCTTTTCTCAGCGATACTCCTGCTCTCATTGAGCACAGTCGCACACGCCCAGTTCGAGGCCGGCATAAAAGGCGGTTTCAGCGGTAACTGGCTGACGGGCACCGCTATGAAGGGCGGCGAATCGACAAAAGTTCACAGCGGATACTACGGCGGACTTTTTGCCGATTACATTCTCAGCGACCGGTTTTTCCTGCAGGGCGAAGTACTGTACAACACGAAAGGTCATGCTGACAACAGCAAGTACGAAGGACATTACAGGCGTGATTTGAAATATATCAACATACCTGTTTACTTCGCCGCCAGTTTCTGGGAGAATCTGCATGTCATGGCCGGTCCCGAGTTCGGATTCCTGGTAGGATGCAAAATCCACAACGAAGGCAGCGGCAGCATTGACGGAATGGACGACTGCAAGAAATTTGATATGGGCATAGCCATCCAGCTGGAATATTTGTTTGCTGAAAGATTCGGTATCAATCTCAAAGGTAACTATTCTTTCACCAAGGTTTTTGATGTTCCATATCAGGCTGACCCGTTCGTAGCTGCAGTGCTGGATAACGGCCGTAACATACGCTTTCAGGTCGGTATCTGCTACAAATTCGTGGTTGACTGATTCCTCTGTATGAGCGTACGATGAAGAGCCGGTCACGTACACTCTGCTGTCTGCTAGCAGCATCAGTTGTCCTTCTGCTGTTCCTTAACCTGTGTTTCGGGACAGTAAAAGTTCCCCTACGAGCTGTCATATCCGCCATTACCGGAGGGACAGCCGAAAACGCGGTATGGAATTTCATAGTGCTTCAGTCCAGGCTGCCGTCAGCACTCACAGCCATCCTTGCCGGTGCTTCACTTTCGGCATCCGGTCTTATGCTTCAGACCACATTCAGGAATCCGCTTGCCGGACCTGACATTCTCGGCATCAACGGAGGAGCAAGTCTCGGAGTGGCAATTGTCATGATGCTGTTCGGAGGCAGCATCCCGGCCGGAGCAACAACCTTAGGTGCCGGCATTTCAATCATTGCAGGAGCTTTTGTAGGGGCCATCGCCGTAACGGGCATTATTCTGGCTCTTTCAGTCAGACTGAAACGGCCTGTCACTCTGCTCATTGCGGGAATAATGGTGAGTTATCTGGCTTCATCCGTCATATCGCTGCTGAACTTCTTCTCGACATCCGAAGGTGTCCATTCTTATGTGATGTGGGGAATGGGCAATTTTGGAGGAGTATCTATGAGCAGAATGCCGGTTTTCGCATCGGCAGCCGCTATTGGTCTGGCTACGGCTATCCTTCTGATAAAACCCCTGAACGCTCTGCTGCTTGGCGATTTCTACGCCGAAAACCTGGGTATCAGGACAAAGAGGGTGCGCACACTGCTGTTGCTCTCGACAGGCATTCTGACAGCCGTCACCACAGCATTCTGCGGTCCGGTATCATTCATCGGTCTGGCAGTGCCGCACATAGCGCGTCTGCTGCTCAAGAACGGCAATCATCGCAGTCTGATGCCTGTAACCATCCTGACGGGAATGTGCATCGCGCTTCTGTGCAATATGATAAGCGCTATTCCCGGAGACAGGGGACTGATTCCGCTCAGCGCAGTCACGCCGCTGGTCGGAGCGCCGGTCATCATCT
The DNA here is from genome assembly GCA_045642985.1 of Bacteroidaceae bacterium. Taxonomy (GTDB): domain Bacteria; phylum Bacteroidota; class Bacteroidia; order Bacteroidales; family Bacteroidaceae; genus Colenecus. Next base: position 9,057 of record JAZUJU010000119.1, read on the forward strand.
GGGTGCTGTTGAAGGGACGCGATATCAATCAGTGAGCAGAGGCGATCCTCTTACGGCGGATACACATCTCCATCGTGCAGATATTGCAGGTATAGGGCATACGGTTGACCCTATGCCCCACTCCGATGATTCCGCTCACAGACTTTACCGGCATCATCAGACACGACTCGGTCAGAGTAATCCCGCAAGGGTGCTCTTCGGGAAACAGGCTGAACAGAAGCGGCTGCTGGGCAACAGTCCATCCGCAATACCCGGGGCTGAACCTGTTGGTGCGTTTCAGGCCCTGAAGATACAGTTCCTCCTGCAGGACCTGTTCCATATAATCCGCGGTACTCTCAACTATCTGGCTCCCAATACAGTCCGCAATGAATTTCTGCAGGATGTCATCACGTTTTTCCAGCATTTCCATCCATCGGGTCCATCCGTCACTTACCGAAGCGGTAAACAGAACGAAGCGTTCTGAATCGCGAAGCTGACCGCCAATGATTTTGCCGACCTCCAGATCAACGCCGTTCACTGTAACTGTTCCATCCGCATATTCTCCATCCAGAATGAGATATTCAAATCGCGGATGCACCCACTCGGAGGCTTCACGCAGCAGCTGTTCCGTGGTCTCGCGGCTGACGATGTCCGGTTCGGAGCCGTTGAAGCCCATTGTCCTGTATATTTCGGATACAGGAATGTCAAGCTGGGAAAGGAACAGTGGAGCAGATTTCATATTCTCATTCGGCTTCAGACAGCAGGAACGAACGGAAATCGGCAAAGTTCCGGCTCATCGGAACGCTCTGTTTCGTTCCCTTCATGAAAGCCTGCAAAGGAGCAGGTATCCCAACATTTCCACCTGTAATGGCATCGACCTTTTCCTTGAATTTTGCAGGATGTGCCGTTTCAAGGAAAATACCTGTCTCGCCCGGAAGCAGCTGTTCCTTAAGGGCACGGTAGCCGCAGGTTCCGTGCGGATCCATCAGATACGAAGTTCTGGAATATGTCTCGCGCAATGTTTCGGAAATCTGTCCGTCTGAATAAGCGGCACCGCTGATAAGCGAACTGATTCTGTCGTGAGAACCGTCGAACAGAGCCAGAACACGGGCAAAGTTGCTCGGATCGCCAACATCCATTGCATTGGCCAGTGTCTGTACGGACGGCTTGGGCTCGTAAAGACCGGTCTGCAGGTATTTGTAGAAAATGTCATTGGCATTGTTGGCGGCTATGAACCTCTTCACAGGCAGTCCCATAGCCCATCCGAAAAGCCCCGCAGTAATGTTGCCGAAGTTACCGCTCGGCACACATACCACAAGATTATCCGCCTTTCCGGCCTTACGCATCTGGGCGTACGCACCGAAATAGTAGAATGACTGCGGCAGAAAACGGGCGACATTGATTGAATTGGCCGAAGTCAGTTTCATCTTTGCACCCAGTTCGGCATCCATAAATGCGTTCTTCACCAGAGTCTGACAATCGTCGAATACACCATCGACTTCGACAGCTGTGATATTCTGTCCGAGC
>JAZUJU010000120.1:0-30690 GCA_045642985.1 Bacteroidaceae bacterium
GGCAAAATCTTTGCTGCCCTCCAGTTGTGCAGCCTCCTTCGACGGTCCGATTACCGGAATGTTCTTCAGTCTGTCATCAGCCTTGAAATAGTCATAGATACCCTTTACCAGCGGGTCTTCGGGTCCGACAACAACCATATCTATGCCGTTTGCCAGCACAAAACCGGCTATACCGTCAAAATCGTCAGCCTTGAGCGGAACGTTCTCTCCGACACTGCCAGTCCCGGCATTTCCAGGTGCTATGAAAAGTTTCTCAGTAAGTTTGCTCTGGGCTATTTTCCAAGCCAGTGCATGCTCGCGGCCTCCGCTGCCAAGAAGGAGTATTCTCATTGTCTTTTTCTATTATCGGATTTATTTCTGTCTAAAGGTCTGCGAGGTCCGAATGGCTTTCCTGTGCCTCTGTTCCTGTTTCCGCCAAACGTTTTGCCCCCAGTAAAACCGTGTGCGGAACCGCTGGTACGCGACGGCCGTTCCGATTCGCCATTCTCGCTCTTACGGTACGGACGGCGGGGCTTTTCGTCACCATTTTCGGCCTTGCGGTATGGACGACGTGGCTTCTCGTTGGAATTATCTGCTTCCTCTCCGGATTTGCGCAGTTTCTCTGCCTGTGCAGCCTTGTGCCTCAGGGTAGTACCGCGACGTGTCGATGAATCCTCTTTACTGAGAGATGCTCCGTCCTGACGGAAATTATTGTAACGACCGTCGAAAATCTCGAACTTGCGGAATTCGCAGGCAAGTGCACCGTTATACAGAGGAATCTTTGCAGACGGTTTCAGTCCTATCTTGTCAAAGTATTCGAAATGGTTGCAGATGACCCATGCCTCTGAACCCTGGAACGCATGCTTCAGCCTTTCGCCGAGAGTCTCGTAAACCAACGGAATGTCACCTTCGTTGAGGCGCTCGCCGTACGGTGGATTGGTGACCATCAGGCTCTTTCGCCCAACGGGCTGGAAATCCTTCAGCTCGCGCTGTTCGAACCTGATTACATCCAGCAGACCTGCGGCCTTGGCATTGCGTCTGGCAGTCAGAATAGCCTTCGCATCCTTATCATAGCCGAAAATATGACCGTCGAATGGTCTCTCTGCCGAATCGTCGTTGTATATACTGTTGAACAGTTCACTGTCGAAATCGTTCCATTTCTCAAAGGCGAACTTGCTGCGGAACAGACCTGGAGCCATGTTCATCGCTATCAGAGCAGCCTCGATGGGCAGCGTACCCGAACCGCACATGGGGTCAATGAAATCGCACTGTCCCTGCCACCCTGCCATAAGCAGCATACCGGCGGCAAGAACTTCGTTCAACGGAGCCTCCATAGTCTCCTGACGGTATCCGCGGCGGTGAAGTGACTCGCCCGAACTGTCAAGTGAAAGCGAACAGTCCTCGTTCGAGATGTGAATATGGAAAATAATGTCAGGGTTGGCCACACTGACATTTGGCCTGCGGCCCTCCTTTTCGCGGAAGTAATCTGCAATGGCATCCTTGACTCTGTATGCCACAAACTTGGAATGGGTGAAATCTTCGCTGTTGACAACGGCATCGACTGCAAAACTTGTGGAAACAGTCATATAACGCTCCCACTCTATTTTCTTGCAGATGTCATAAACCTCGTCTGCACTCGACGCTTTGAAATGCTTGAATGGCTTGAGTATCCTGATGGCTGTACGTAAAGAGAAATTCGCTTTGTACATCAGGGCTTTGTCGCCAGTAAATGAAACCATCCGGTTGCCTATGGCGATATTGTTGGCACCCAGTTCAGTAAGTTCTCTGGCCAAAACTTCCTCCAATCCGAGAAAAGTTTTGGCAATCATTTCAAACTCAGCCATAAATTACACCTCTCATAATAGGAAATAGTCTGCAAAGAAACTAAAAACATCAATACGAGACAACTCTGAAACGCCATTTGGCTCTATTTTGGCAAATAATGCTATTTTTGCACTTAGGAAACTATCGGAACATGTCAGGATCAGACCTGCTGAAAACAAAAATGCTGATTGCCCTTCGATGCCATCTGCTCAATCCGCTCTGGCACGACAGGATGACGCGTCGCGCCACGCGCCAGAGGGAGTCAGCCGCAATACTATGCAACTTTTTCAGCAGACACAACCTGGAGGCGGCAAAAAATGTCGGAGACTGCATTCCCGTACCCGATGACTTTGACTGGCATATCTGGACCATCTGGCTTCAGGGCGAGGAAAACGCTCCAGCTATAGTCCGAAACTGCCTGAACAGCATACGCCGTTTCTACCCTGACAGGCTCGTCGTGCTTGACAGCCGGAACATAGCCGCCTACATTGACCTGCCGCCTACTGTGATGGAGAAATACCACGCCGGACAGATTCGTAACTGTCACTTTGCCGACATCTGCCGCATCGAACTTCTGCACCGCTATGGTGGAATATGGCTGGATGCCACCTGTCTGATGACCGCTCCGATACCGGAACAGATTCTGCATACGGATTTCTTCATGTACACAACAGAAGACACTTTCGTACAGAACTGCTTTATCTCAGCAAGACGCGGCTCCCGTCTGTTGGAAGCATGGAGGGCAATGGTGCTTGACTACTGGCTTAAGGAAGACTCAGCCATCAGCTATTTCATGCACCAGATAATGTTCCGTGCTCTGGTTACAAACGATGCCGCAGCTGCAGTCTGCTTTGACGCAATGCCGAAAATTGACCAGGGACCCACTCACAGACTCTGGTGGAGCGATGCGGACAAGCCTTACTGCAGTGAGACTCTCGACGAACTGGCTGGTCAGGGCATCTTCTTCCAGAAAACGACATGGAAGAACAGCGAAAAAGCTGTCAGCGGAAGCTTCAGAGAATGGATAATCAGGGGCGGCGATACAGCCGGCTGCAATAACCGGATCATATAACCATGAATACAGCGCAAAAGGCAGGACGACTGAAATGCAAGGCAGGGGTTTTCGTCAACGGACATCTGCTCAACCCTTTGTGGCACAGCCGCCAGGAACGTCACAATCAGCGCGAAGAGGAACAGGGCCGTAACCTTCAGCGCTATTTCGCTGATTTCTATCTCGAACGCATCAGTTCCGTTCCTGAAACAAATGTGGAAAAGAACGATGAAAACGATAAAATCTACTCTATCTGGTTTCAGGGTGAACAGGCCGCGCCTCCGCTGATAAGAGCCTGCTTTGACAGCATCAGACGGCACTGCCATCAGGAACTAGTCGTCCTGGACAGCGGAAATATCGAGAATTTTATTGACATTCCATCAATCATCGCCGACAAATACAGGCAAGGCCGCATCAAGCCTGCGCACTATGCCGACATTTGCCGGGTGGAACTGCTCCATAATTACGGCGGCTATTGGCTCGACTCAACCTGCTATGCCACAGCCCCTGTTCCGCAATGGATATCCGATCTTGACTTCTTCGTATATATGGCAGGTCACAAATACGGCAGTCCCTACAGTTATATGCAGAACTGCTTCATACGGGCACGCAGGGGAGATTGGCTTCTGGAGGCATGGAGACAGATGATTCTGGACTACTGGATGCGCGAAAACAGCCATCTGGACTATTTTCAGCACCAACTGATGTTCAAAACTATTGTAGAAGGCAACGAAAAGGCCGCAGAGCATTTCAGCCGTATGCCACACATCGATCAGGACCCGACACACCATTTGTGGCAGGATCTCAGGGAAAGCAAGTGGGACGAGGAACTTTTCCGTAAGGCAACCCAAAATGCTTTTTTTCAGAAAACGGCTTACAAAAATGCGAATAGCCCTTCGCCAGGAACCATCATATTTGAAATGATTAACAACCCGAATATTTGACAGACACCATATGGACAGACACGCATACCTTATTCTAGCCCACAAGAATCCGTGGCAGCTGAAAATGCTGCTGGAGTCCCTCGATCACGAATTGAACGACATATACATCCATTTGGACCGAAATGCTGATTTCGGATACGATGCGCTGGATAACATCTGCACCAGAAGCACTGTACGCTATATCAATCCCCGAATCAGAATTCACTGGGGCGGTGTCAGCATCATACGTGCAGAGATGGCACTGCTCGAAGAGGCAGTCCGCACACCTCATCTGTACTATCATCTGCTTTCGGGAATGGACCTGCCTATTAAGAGTCAGGATACAATCCATCGCTTTTTCGAAGAGAACAACGGCAGGGAGTTCCTGAACCTGTGGACCACCGAAGAACATACCCTGCGACGCGTACATTACTATACGCTGTTTCCTGAAGGAAGCCGCTTCTTTTTGACCAACTGGCTGAACCACAGTTGCAAGGCTCTGCTCGCAATACTCGGCATCAGACAGAACAGAGATGTGGAGTTCAGCAAAGGCTCACAGTGGTTCAGCATCACCCACAATCTGGCACAATATATAGTCAGCCGCAAAGATTGGGTTGAGCGTGTTTTCCGTCACTGCACTATCTGCGATGAGTTCCTCATTCCTACGATACTGAATCAGAGCGAATACAAGAACAACTTGTACTGCAATGATGTAACCCATAACAGTACAATCAACCTAAGCAATCTTAGACTTATAGACTGGAGCCGCAGTCCGGATGTACGTCATCCGCTTGTTTTCACAATGAACGACCTTGAAATGCTGAAGACCGCCCCGCATTTCTGGGCAAGAAAGTTCGATGAAAATGTGGACCGGAACATCATTATCGAAATCTGCAGGATGAACAGGGAAAGTTGATCGGAAAAAAGATGCGTACTTCTGAACTGATAATTTCGATGACACTGGCAGCCCTGTCGCTGACCGAATGCCGTCAGGCCGAAACCGATACCGGTGAAGTTCCTGCCACAAACACCGTAGAGAGAATTGTCGTGACACGAGGTATAGTGACAGACACTAACCGTTCTCCCAAGGTACCGGAATACTGTATATTTGCCGGTGACACCATAAGGTTTGACACACCCGACATGCGCGAAAGGATGGACCGTGAACTGATAGCCTTCGCCTACTCTCACTCCACATCCATTCTTATGCTGAAGCGCGCTCCAAAATATTTCCCACAGATAGAGAAGATTCTTGCCGAAGAGAAAATACCTGACGATCTGAAGTATCTTATGGTTATCGAGAGCAATCTTGACCAGAGCGCTCTGTCCACGGCCGGAGCAGCAGGTCTGTGGCAGTTTACCGTCGGCACAGGCAGACAGTACGGTCTCGAAGTCAATTCCAACATAGACGAACGCTACAACATCGAAAAGTCCACCAGGGCTGCTTGCAGATATCTGCGCGAATCGTACGCCAAATATGGCGACTGGCTGACAGTAGCTGCAAGTTACAACGGTGGCCAAAACCGCATAAGCGGCGAACTGGAAAGACAGCACCGCAAGAAAGCTACAGAACTTTGGATAGCTAACGAAACATCCCGCTATATGTTCCGCCTGCTGGTGGCCAAGATGCTGTTCACCGACCCGGCACAGTTCGGCTTCTATCTCGACAAGGAGGACCTGTACCAGCCAATGGAGATACGCGACACCGTAACTGTACGCAGTTCCATACCGGATCTCGTCAGGTACGCTGAAAGTTTCGGCATCAGCTACAGAGAGCTGAAATCAGCCAATCTGTGGCTCAGAGAATCCAAGCTGAAGAACAACTCGCACCGCATCTATCGCATAGCCATTCCGGCCGCTGCCAGATAATCAGAAGAAAAGTCAATTCCCGATCATAGGAATATAAATTCGGGGCGACCTCACGGCCACCCCGAAATTATTTACTTACCAAACTTACTTATGAGAATACAGCTATTATTCTGTAAGGCACTTGATTGTAGTCATAGTCTGCCAACTGTCCAGAATCTTGCTGAACTCGTCGATGTAGAGAGAAGTGAGAACTGAAAGACGGTTCTGTTTCTGCTCATCGGACAGACGGTCTGACATCTTGATCTGCTTTGCATCGTTCAGGTATCTCTGGCAGAGGATAGTGTAGTAGTAAGCGTTATCATTGCTCAGGTTTGCTGCAACCTCGGCTACTGAAGTCTCGCCTTCCATAGCACTCATTGCGTTTGCGTTAACACTTGCTGTAAGAGCCAGAACTGAAAAAACTGCTGTCAAAAAAATCTTTTTCATAATCGTTATTTTTATTTGTTATACATCTTGTTTGTCTGCCGTGCTGTTGTTTCAACCGGCGTTCACTAATAAGACGCACCAGACTGAAAAAGGTTAAATCGGAAAATGCGATTTTTGCTAATTTTAACAGTCAATTTAACAATTAAAAATACGGAATATTATGGTATTGTATTGGCTTTCAATGGATTGATACGGATTAATGATTTTGGTAGCTACTTGTGATTTTAGCAATTATCTCACCACTTTAGCCGTTTTAAAACAAGTGTGGCCAGCCTCCCGAAGAAATAGCCGAATAGTATTCCTACAGCAAAGCCGACCATAACGTCGCCAAAAAAGTGCTTCCCTACAAACACGCGGCTAATCCCCACACAGAAGCCCCATACAAGGATTGACCACACATATATATTATAATTGCGGCTCCTGTCGTTGCGGAAAGCCATAAGTGAGCACACAGCAAAACCCATAGCGTTCGCAGCATGGGCCGAGTAGAAGCCGTACTTGTTGCCGAATCCTTCAAGAGTATGGAGTCCAGCCGCCATCATGTCTGCATCCCAGCATGGGCGGAGACGTTCGAAATAATCCTTTGAGACATTACCGAGCTGATCACAGCATACTATTGTAAGTGCTATGGATGCGGTAAGTACCAATGCCTTCTTCCAGCCCAGATTACGTATCAGGAATATGAACACGGCAAAATACAGGATGAACCATATTTCCTTGTTCGAGAATACCTGCCAGATAGCATCGGTAAACTGGGAATTAAGAGAATTGATTGCCAGTGTCACATCCTTGTCGATATGATGACACGACTGGAGAAATCCATATATGGCACTACTGTTATCCATTGCGTAAGTATTTGTACGGCGCAAAAATAACAATTGTCAGCGAAAATCAGTAACTTTGAAACCCGAGCACCACCGGATACAGTGATGCAATGTCAGTAACCACAAAGTCCAACGGCAAGTTTATGAAGAAGATAGCAGCTCTTACGATGGTCAGAAATGATGATTTCTACCTGAAGAAATGGGTTGAGTATTACGGGAGGGAGCTCGGAAAAGAAAACCTTTACATCTATTTTGACGGAACAGACCAGATCATTGCGGACTTCTGCAACGGTACGAATGCTCTTCTTCACGAAAAAATCGGCAATCAGGTAATTGAGGCCGAAAAGGGAAGGCTGAAATTCCTGTCCGACAAAGCTGCCGAACTGCTGCACAGCGGCTATGACCTTGTAATCGGTGTTGATGCCGACGAATTCATAATAGTGGATCCGAGGACTGGAAAAAGTCTTGCAGAATACCTGAGCGAACAGAAAATAGGCTACAGTCTGTCAGCACTCGGACTGGATTTCGGACAGAAGCTCGGCGAGGAGGACGATATTAGTGAAGATCGTCCTTTCCTTCAGCAGCGCCATTACGCGCAGATAGGCACCCGTTACACAAAGCCGTCAATTGTTGCCAAGCCCTGCGTCTGGGGGTCAGGATTCCACAGAATCAAGAAACACAATTTTCATATAGCCAAAGACCTGTATCTGTTCCACTTCGGATACTTTGACAGGAAAAGGTTGGAATACCGTTTTCAGGATCAGAACAGGATTGACCAGGGATGGAGCAAGCATATGGTCAAGCGCTCACGCACCATACGTTATGTCACGGAACTTAAAGCGCGCGACTTTGACAAATGCACTAAATTCGCCCGCATCTGCCAGAGCATAGTCCGTCCGCCTTATGCGCCCAACAAGCCGGCAATGTTCGAATTGAAAATTGTAGTCAGGATTTCCGAACGTTTTCAGAACATAGTCTGATGACTGCTCAGGCCCAGCGGCGATGGGTCCAGAGATAGTTGAACGGCTGCTCGCGAATCTGCTGTTCCAGCAGACTGTAATATGTCTTCATTATATCCTCCACGCTCATCTGCGATGCGTCATCGCATATTGGAATGAATTCCATCTCATAATGGCCTCTGGTGGCCACCTTCTGTTTCAAATAACAGACTGACATCCCCATCTTGTGTGCAAGAGCGGCGGCGGCAGACATTGTCTGAACTTCCTGCCCCATAAAGCTGACAGCCATATTTCCTGAATTGGAATAGTACGGACGCTGGTCGGTAATAAAGAAATACGCCTTCTTCTTATCTGCATTCTGCATCACATACCTTACTACATTCTTCGATTCCAGATAACCTTCGAATGCAATTCCGTTAGTGGCCGGCGCAGTCCTGTTGTAATGGAAGAACCTGTCCCAAGCCTCACTGCTCATCTTGCGATATGTAAAGCAGATGTTTCTGTAGTCCAGGGGATATGGTTTGTCGGAATAGTTATACCATTCACCGCCACCGGAAAGTTCCCAGTTTCCAGCGTGTGAGTAAAGAATCATCACACTGGGGGATATATCGTAAAGACGTGCAATTACATCGGTGTTTATCATTTCACACAGATGCGATTCGCGTATGCGCTTGGGACCGCAGCCGCCGAACCATATCGTCTCAACCACCACATCCGCAAAATGCTGATAGAACTCATTTATCAGATGGTCGTTGATTTCCCAGTAGTTCAATTCAGGAAATACACGTGCCATATTGAACATTACCGTGTCGCGACGGTACCTCAGAACCTTGCCGATAATGAATGCAAGCACAGGAGAAATCTTGTAGTGCACGCTCAACGGCAACTTTGACAAGGGCCAAAAGAAAGCCCTTATCAGATAATAACCTATATCACTGATCTTCATTTACTGTCTCTGAAACGATGAATAACGGACGCCCTTTAACCTGATTGAAAATACGGTCGATGTAAAGGCCGACAACTCCGAGAATAAGTATGTTGAGACCACCAAGGAACCAGATGGAGATGAATGTCGATGAAAATCCAACAGGAAGAGTGCTGACGTAGTGATCAACCAACGAATAAATGATCATAAAAAGAACGAGGAGCTCAATAACCATACCCAGACCGACTGCAATCTTCAGCGGCTTGTTGCTGTTTGAGAGTATGACATCGAAAGCGACCTTGGTGAGTTTCCGGAACGAATATGAACTGTTTCCCTCCATACGCTCTGCATGAGCTACCGGGATGGACGTGGAACGGAATCCCAATGTGGAAATCAGGTTGGCGAACGACCTGGCAACCTCGGGCAACTTGTTGTATTCACTTATGACTTGGGCGCTATATATGCCGAATTCAGCTATGGCGCTGTCCTGCCTTACATCGCTGAGCCATTCGAGCAGACCGTGATAAATGCGCGAAGAAAGACGCTTGAAAAAGCCGAAGCGCTTCTGCATTCTTCGGGCATAAACTATGTCATAGCCTTCCTGCGCCTTGGCGTACAAAGCCGGAATATCCTCAGGACGGTTCTGCAGGTCACAGTCCATCACAACCACATAATCGCCCTTGGCGTAACTCAGGCCTGCAGTGATAGCATAGTTTTCACCGAAATTACGGCTCAGACTGATGCCCTTGACACGTCTGTCGGCTGCACACTGCTTCAAAATCTCAGCCCAAGTGTTGTCAGGCGATGCATCGTTAACCAGAATTATCTCAAAATCCTCAGTTATCGGCGTCACGGCAGCCTTGATACGGCTCACAAGCGCGTCAACCATTCTTTCGCCCATGTACTCGGCCGATACTATGGATATATGAGGCTTTACTTCCATATTCATATAAATATCATCTGATTTCCCTCATCTTGAGAAAATCTTCATAAGAACGGATATAGTCCGATTCAACATAATTGTCAGATGCAAGCACTAGACAGATTGCGCCAGGTTCAAACTCCAGTTCGCTTGCCCATATTCCCGGCGGCACATACAGACCCTTCAGCGGATTATCCATCACGATTCGCTTTTTGCTGATGCCATCATCAACCTCGACTGTAAAGCGACCAGAGGGAGCAATCAGCACCTGATGGCATCTCTTGTGAGCGTGAGCTCCACGGGACTGCCTGTCAGGTATATTGAATGAATAGAACACCCTGCGTATCTCAAACGGAATCTCCTTGAACGCCTCGGCAATCACCAGACCTCCGCGTTCGTCAATTCTATTCTGGAAATCAAGTAGTTTACACGCGCTGATATCTGTCATCTCCTTTTCCTGTATAGTCTGATTTCGCAGACCGGCTCCGAAGGGGTCGATGCCACGAGTTCATAATTATCGTAAATGTACTCAAAATCCCTGTCATACGAATCAGACGGGTTCAATACAAGCCATTCAGGGTTGTAATTGCGAATGCCGAACCTGTCATTCAGTCCATACAGGTCGTATGCGGCAAGGACAGGACTGGAGGGCGTAATACCTGCATGTGGAAATGCGCCCATCAGAGATACCTCGTGAGGACTGTCGTCACCGTACCAGGTCTCAAGATTATAGTTCCATATACCGTTCCGTTCTGATTCCGGAACATTTTCGAACAGTTCGTCTGTCTGGGCATAGAATTCCACAAGAGTGTCACGCAGTGAATGTGCCTTAGTTATGAAACTCAGCTCGCGATAGCTGAACAGGGCGAAAATGATGCATACCCCCCACAGGAACAAACGACATTCGTGCTCCTTGCAAAGCGCGAAACAGATTACGATGAACGGAACAAACGGAATAAGGTAATGGTAGTAGTCACGCTTGCCTATCAGAGCTAATGTCAGAACAAGCATAGGTATCAGAACAAAGCCGAATTCGCGGTTACCGTCACCACGCTGCAGCAGCAGAATTACCGTAACAAAGAATGCAGGAACCAGAATCATACCTATACCGCCCCATGTGAACAGCGCTCCGCCAGCATATCTGATATTATGGATTATCATTCCGAATATCAGGTCATCAACCGCATCCCTCGCAAGGAACCATCCAAATACGACAGCTGAAATCACAAGGAATCCGCCGATGAAAGCCGCAACATTTCCAATAATTCCGTCATACTGCCTTCGGACAATCCACATCAGGAAGAGACCGAAGAAAAGGCTTCCTATCCACATCACTCCATCGTTGGGACGATTGTAGAAGACCATCGCAAAACAGAGGCCGTAAACCAGACTCTGCCAGTACGGATGCCGTCTGCTGTGGGAGAGCAGGTATCGGAACACCAGGAACAGTGTGAGCGCTATGTAAGGCAGCTGCCACTCCTCGACCTGATTGCCTTCGGTTATGAAGTCAACCAAAGGAATAAGAGCAAGGGCCACAGCAGCGAAACTCTTTCTATACGACGTGAACAGCGAAGCAAGTTTTTGGAGCAACAGAAGCGTCACTGTCATAGAGACAATCTGAAGAATGAACACACCGCACCTTCCCAATCCTAACGAATAACCCAGCGCATTCATAAAGAACGGCACGGGACCCTTATGATCGAACAGGTCGACATACGGTACCTTTCCCTGAGTTATGCCGAGACCTATTATCTGAAAGAAAGGGCTGTCACCTCCGTAAGTCTGGTATAATGGAGAAGTGCTCCACGAAAAGATCAGGAGAAAAAGTGTCGCCGTCAGCAACGCCCAGATTACCCTTTTCAAACAAAAGCTTTCCTTCATCACTGTTTCTATGACCTCCCCAAAAGAATCTTCTTAATGTCGTATAGTTTGTTCAATGCCTCTACAGGCTTGAGATTGTCGATATCAACTTTCAGGATATCATCGCGTATCTGGCTGAGTACAGGATCGTCCAACTGGAAGAAACTGAGCTGCATTCCTTCGCGATGTTCCACTATCTGTTCCGTCGGACGCATCACACCCTTGCCGTTTCCCGAAGATTCCATCTGGCTCAGGATATCAGACGCACGCTTTACGATACTGCGCGGCATACCAGCCATCTCCGCGACATGAATGCCGAACGAATGCTCGCTTCCTCCCGGCTGCAGCTTGCGCAGAAATATGACTTTGCCATCAACCTCCTTTACCGATACATTGAAGTTCCGGATCCTCGAGAATGACGATTCCATCTCGTTCAGCTCGTGGTAATGAGTTGCAAACAGCGTGCGTGCCTGAGCACCCTTGTGTTCGTGCAGATACTCCACTATCGCCCAGGCTATTGAAATGCCGTCGTACGTCGAGGTGCCGCGGCCCAGTTCGTCAAACAGAACCAGACTGCGCGGGGAAACACTGTTCAGAATACCGGCCGCCTCGGTCATCTCAACCATAAATGTCGACTCGCCTGCCGAGATGTTGTCGCTGGCACCCACTCTGGTGAATATCTTGTCAACTACACCTATGCTTGCCTTGTCAGCCGGAACATAGCTGCCCATCTGGGCCATCAGTGTTATGAGCGCCGTCTGGCGCAGCAAAGCCGACTTACCGGCCATATTCGGACCTGTGATAATCAGAATCTGCTGTCTTCTGCTGTCCAGTTTCACACTGTTGGCAATATAGCTCTCGCCGGGAGGCAGTTGTGACTCGATAACCGGATGACGGCCCTCGACTATGTCCAGAACATCGCTTTCGTCAACTACAGGACGAATATACCTACGCTCACGCGCCAAAGTTGCGAACGAGAGCAGGCAGTCAATCTGGGCGACGGCGACTGCCGACGACTGCAGGTCGGGAATGAACGGGATGACCGCCCGTACCAGTTCTGCAAAAATCTCCGATTCCAGCGACAGGATTCTGTCTTCAGCACCCAGAATCGTCTCCTCGTATTCCTTGAGCTCTTCGGTTATGTAACGTTCGGCGCCTACCAGAGTCTGCTTGCGTATCCATGACTCAGGAACCTTGTCCTTGAAGGTGTTTCGTACCTCAAGATAGTAGCCGAATACATTGTTGTACGCAATCTTCAGACTGGAAATGCCCGTAACCTCTATCTCGCGTTGCTGTATCTTCATCAGATACTGTTTGCCGTTGTGCGAAATCTCACGCAGACGGTCAAGTTCCGGGTTCACCCCATCAGCAATCACACCGCCACGGCCAACTACAATCGGTGGATCAGGACGAACTTGCGCCGATATCCTTTCGCACAGTTCCGTGCAAAGTCTGATTTTGTTACCCAGTCCTATCAGATGCGGATCTCCGGAAGCGAGACATGACTCACGTATGCCGGCCAGACTCTGCATCGACTGCCTTAACGTCTGCATCTCCCGCGGATTGATACGACCGACGGCTGCCTTGGAAACAAGCCTTTCAATATCGCCGGTCTGCTGCAGGAACTCCCTGATGACGTCGCATGTCTCGGGATATTTGAAGAAGAAGTCAACCACATCAAGCCGGACATTGATGGCCGAAGGGTCTTTCAACGGAAAGAGCATCCAACGGCGCAGCAGACGGCCGCCCATCGGTGACGAAGTACGGTCAATAACCTTGAGAAGCGATACGCCGTCCTCGCATATACTGTCCACAAGTTCCAGATTGCGTATGGTAAAACGGTCAAGACGCACGAACATCTCCTCCTCTATCTGACGGATGGAACCTATATGACCAAGATTGACATGCTGGGTCTCAACCATATACTGCAGAATGACACCAGCAGCAATCATTCCGATCCTGAGCCGGTCTATTCCGAAGCCCTTCATGCTGCTCACCTTGAAGTGAGAGCAGAGCTTTTCCTTAGCAAAGGATTCGGTAAAGGCCCAGTCAGGCATCTCGTGCTCGTAGTACCTAGTGCCGAAAGCCTCTTCAAACTGATTCCTGTGACCGATTTCAATGAGAACCTCCTTCGGCGAAAAATTAGACAAAAGCTTGTCTGTCTGGGCGGCATTACCTTCGGAAACAAGAAACTCGCCGGTAGAAATGTCTAGAAACGACAATCCCCATATACCTCCATGCAGATGGACGGCGGCCAGAAAGTTGTTCTCCTTACCCCTGAGGACATTGTCGTTCATCGACACTCCCGGGGTGACAAGTTCGGTAATACCCCTCTTGACCAGTGTTTTTGTCAGCTTGGGGTCCTCCAGCTGGTCACAGATAGCCACACGCTTCCCCGCCCGAATCAGCTTGGGCAGATAGGCGTCAAGGGCATGATGCGGAAAGCCGGCCATCTCTATCGGCTGACCCTTTCCGCCATTATTCCTTTTTGTCAGTGTGATTCCGAGTATTTCCGATGCTTCAACCGCATCGGACAGATAGGTTTCGTAAAAGTCGCCGCATCGGAACAGCAGCAGAGCGTCAGGGTTCTTTGCCTTCAGCTCGTTAAACTGACGCATCATCGGCGTCACTGACTGGGATTCAGCCATTTCTCTGCGTATTATTCCGGATTACCCGTTTCAGACAAAAACTTTCTCTTTCTGAACAGGAACAGGTTGAATGCCACAAAAATGGCAATCAGAATACCAAGCGTCACGAATGTGGCAGTCAGACTGTGAGGTGCGTATCCCATCAGAAGCAGAATCGGAAATCCCATAATCATCGCCGGTATGTTCTGTAGAACCAGATTGTTTGCAGCAGGAGTTTCGTAACGGACATCTATCTCACGCAGAAGAATCATTCCGTTGCTGGCTGTACCTGTAAGCATTCCGAACATTGCAAAGAAGCCTTCGAATTCATACCCTGGATAAATCTTTCTACAAACCACTTTCACATAGAAGAATGTCACAATCGCTCCGAGAACGCAGACAAGTGTCAGCGGCATAGCAATCAGTTTCAGATTTTCAAAAGCAATTGCAGCGGTTCCGGCCACAATCATAATGTCAAAACTTAGGCCGCTTATTCGGTTCAGCAGAAAGTCATTCATATATTCACGGTGCATCACATTAATCTTGCGCAGCCATTTCAGCACACATCTGACCGCAGTACCGAACAATATACCCCATAAAAAGTTGAACCCGTAAACGAGCGGTTTGATGGTCTTTTCCCCGAAATTGCCAAGATCAAGACTTCCGATGAACTTCATCAGCAGAAACACCAGAAAATAGGTGAACAGTACTATGCATGTGACGATTGTGAACTTGTCGACCGATTCTGCATGCGGAAGTTCGTTGTGCGACTCATAGTCACTCAGAAGATGCTTGTCAACATATTCGTCCGAATGCATCCGGAGTTTGCCCTTCTTGTTGAGCATATTCATATAGATGACACCTATCACACTGCCGACGATGAAACCTATGGCGGCAATCGACAGACCGAAATCAATTCCATAAAATTCTATACCCTGTCCGGCTGATGTGTTCTGATAAATTGTACCGAAATTAAGCGCCTGACCGGGACCCTGACCATATCCCATAGGCAGAAGCAGACCTCCCGCATAGAAAATGTCGCGCCCCATATCCGGATTCCGCCACCATAAGTACAGAGGAATGGTAACAAGAATACCAACAACACCTTGAATGATATAAGTACTGGCTGTAAGAGTACCTGTATCTATTACGGTCATTGTATTTGCCTTGCTTACGGACTTAGGCGTGCGAAGTGACATTGCTATAAAACCAATGGCGAGAGCGTGATAGGTCACAATCTCCATAAACGGTTTGTTAATGAGCAGATTGACCGACGGGATAACCTTGAGTATCAAAATGATAAGTCCGCCAATAAGCGCGGACGGAATGAGACTGCGCCTCATGAACCCTACTTTCCTGCGGATAATATTTCCTGCAATAATCGCGATTGCTATCAGAAAGAACTGGAACAGCGTACTCCAAGTCTCAACTGAATCGAACGCAGTTACGGCCGTATTTGCTGATAATAACATCTTTTACTATTTTATATGACTCACAAAAATAGTTTTTTTTTCCGAAAAAAAGATGTTTCGGAAACTTAGCGGTTCCCGAAACACCATATATTGACCTGTTTCTCCTGAGAAACCAGGTCCGATACTGCTGACAGTTAATCCTTGTAGTACTTCTTTCCGTCAATAATGACTATTCCGTGATAGTTCTCATCAACGACGGTACCATAAATACTGTACATATTTGTACTTCTGACCTGATCTTCATTGACAAGCTGCATAGCTGTCGGAGTCGGATGATCGCTCTGAGGTATCATCTTACGGTAGATGATGTACGGTGTCAGCTCATCCTTGATTCGAAGACTGGTCTCAGCGCCATCCTGGTTGTGGATGGTTCCGGTCTCACCGTAATTCTTCATCTGGAACTCAACACGGTCCTCATAGACATATATCATAAGGGCCTGAATGATCTTGCCGGTACGCTCCCTCTGAGAATCGCTCTGTGAACCCCAGCTTCCTTCCGCATCGTTATCATAGTAACGCATACTTCCAAGGAATACCGAAACGAACGAGGGATCGCCGTCCGGTTCAACTTCCTCCTCTTCGAGGCAGTACATCATCGGCTTGGCAACATCAAGGCTTGCAAACGAAATGGTATCATTAACTACAGACTCGTCTGCAACTTCAACCACAGTCGAACTGAGATATTTGTAAACAACGGAACTCTTTGTAAGATCTACCGGAGTGTTTCCGAGGGCATACGGTACTGCATACGGTGCCTTCTTACCTATCGAAGTCGTGCTGACAGGATAATTGACGATGATGTAGTACTGACCAACCTCGAGTGAATCCACTCTGACAGCCTGGACAGGAGTGGCAGTGGTGTCAATTACGCAATACCAGAAAGCTGAATTGTTCAGACTGGTCATTGTACTGTTCTTGAAATTGAACATCTTGTCAGTATTGTTCAATGTAAGTTTCAAAGGTTTGTTCTTGTCCAGTTTATTTTCAGCCAGCACATTGAATCGGGACATCTGATTCGTTGCGCTCATACTGAAACTCATCAACTGTTTTTCCTCATCGGTCAGACAGATGTTGTTTTTATCGTCAACGCCAAGGTATTTTCCGGTTTCGTAGTTCTGAACATAGAATTTGCCGGATGTGAACTTCTTTGCAGCCGGCTGTGCCGTGGCGGTAAAGATATAGTCACGTGCTGCATCAATATCGGCCATAGTCACTGTATTGTCCGTTACAGTAACGCTTTTTGAACCGATACGTGGTTCGTTCTTACTGCTCAGTTGGGCAGAATTGCCAAGGGCATATTTCACACCGCTGTAAGAATGAACCAGGAAATAATTTCTGCCTGAAACAATGCCCGATACCAGCTTGCCCTTGATAGGAGTCGCGTTCAGGTCCTCAATCTCGAACCAGAAACCGCAGTTCTGTTCGTTGTTATAGCTGGAAGCCTTCAGGTTAAAATATCCGTTACCGCCGCAATCCAGATATCTGGCAGTGCCGTTGTCATCGTATGAAACCTTGAATGAATGAGTGGCAGGATCATGTTCGAACACTCTGAGCAGGTGCCTGGAATCCTCTTCGTTGAATCCTACAGCTCCGTCCTCGGTAAGTCCGAGATACTTGCCGTTACCCTTGTTCATAAGGAAGAACATTCCATCGGTAACACCCTCCTCTACAGGTTCGTCGCCTGATTTTGCATCAACATGGGTATCGTCGAATGACGAAATTTTCTTGCCATTGACATCGTATCTGGTAACACGCTGCGAAGTCTTCTCACGGATGAATGCCTTATTTGTTCCGTGGTCATGACCATAAAGCATAATAGTGTTAGGATATTTCGCAAGATACTCCTTGAGTTGCCTAGCGGCGCTACGGCTGTCGAAATCCTTGCCTGTACCCGGATCTTCCGGTTCCCACTGACCCTTACTCTTGTCTCCGTCAGTACCGTCACTGCTCAGACTGTTGCTGTCCCTGAAAGGAATATGGCAGAGGAAGAATACCGTACGGTCAGGATTTTCGGTATAAAGCTGTTCAAGTTTCTTACCTACCCATTCCACAGATTCCTCTGAATAGAAATAGTTCGCATTTGATTCTGCAAGATACTTGCCTGTATTCAGTACAATAAAGTCGAATCCGTTTATCTGATAGTAATACGCTGCAAGAATATTGAGCGATTCCCTGCTGGAACCGGCCGTAGCATTGAAGTTCGGAACTGACTCATAGAAGCTGTTTTCAGAATCGAGCAGACCGATATCGGTTCTCATCGGGGTTGTGTAATAATCCCAGCAGTCAAATTTTTTGAAAATTTTTGTACCATAACCGGCAGCGTCGAATTCGTGGTTACCGCCTGCGTACAGAACCGGTGTCGGCTTTCCCGGAGCAAAAGCATTGCGCGCTGCCTCGATAAGCAGGTCGCGTGAACGCTCCCAATGAGCCGCCGATGTAGCGTTGTTCTGACTGGTATAGTCACCACCGAAAACGAACATATCCACATCCTCGTTGGCACCGATGCTCTGAAGTGTTATTGGAATACTTCCACGAAGACGTACATTGTCAACCGACGAACAGCTGATCATACCGTACTCTGTATGGAAATCCGACAGACCGCCTATCACCAGCAGGGGATTTTCATCGGGCTTGGTCTGTGCAATACCGCTCTGTGGCATTGAGAGCAACGACAATGCCGCAGTCAGACAAAAGAGTAAAGATTTTCTCATAGACATTATTGTTTGTTTATAAAGTGTTTCTTTCTGCAAATGTATCATAAAATACAAAAATCACAAATTAATTGGAACAAAATAAAATTGAGACAGTTAGCGGCAGCAAACGTCTGACATTTCGCCATTTTCACTAAATTTGCACATTGTTTATTGCGCGCAGCACGCATCACGTGCGCCTGCACGGAGAACCGGTTTGCTAAAGGAAACATCAATTTTCTATATAAGAATGGAATACAATTTCAGTGAAATCGAGCAGAAGTGGCAGAAGAGATGGGCAGAACAGCACACCTACAGCGCTAGGGAAGATGCCTCACGTCCTAAGTTTTATGTTCTCAATATGTTCCCTTATCCGTCGGGAGCAGGTCTTCATGTCGGACATCCGCTCGGATACATAGCATCTGACATTTATGCACGGTACAAGCGTCAGTGCGGGTTCAATGTGCTGAACCCTATGGGGTACGATGCCTATGGACTGCCCGCCGAGCAGTATGCCATCCAGACGGGCCAGCACCCGGCCATCACCACCGAACGCAACATCAGCCGATACCGCGAGCAGTTGGACAAGATCGGCTTCTCGTTCGACTGGAACCGCGAAGTGCGCACATGCGAACCGGGCTACTACCACTGGACCCAGTGGGCCTTCCAGCAGATGTTCGGAAGCTGGTACGACAATGACGCACAGAAAGCCAGACCTATTGACACTCTCATCAGCAATTTCGAGAAACGAGGTACCGAGGGGGTTAATGCCGCACAAAGCGAAGAGTTGAATTTCACAGCTGACGAGTGGAACAGCTATTCCGATAAGGAAAAATCCGACATACTGATGAACTACCGTATCGCATATCAGGGCGAGACTATGGTCAACTGGTGTCAGGGACTCGGCACGGTACTTGCCAACGATGAGGTTGTCGAAGGCGTATCGGTGCGCGGAGGATTCCCTGTCGAGCAGAAGAAGATGCGTCAGTGGTGTCTGCGCGTATCGGCATATTCACAGAGACTGCTGGACGGACTTGACAGGATTGACTGGTCCGAGTCCATCAAAGAGACACAGCGCAACTGGATAGGCCGCTCGGAGGGTACCGAGATGGTCTTCCACGTAAAGGACAGCGACTTCAGCTTTACTATCTTCACTACACGCGCCGACACCATCTTCGGTGTGACATTCATGGTGCTGGCTCCTGAAAGCGAACTCGTTCCGCTGCTGACAAACCCATCGCAGAAAACTGCCGTCGACGAATATGTTGACAGAGTCAGAAAGCGTACCGAACGTGAGCGCATCGCCGACCGCAAGGTAACAGGCGTTTTCAGCGGTTCGTATGCCGTCAACCCGCTCACAGGCGAAGATGTTCCAATCTGGATAAGCGATTATGTTCTTGCCGGTTACGGTACAGGAGCCATAATGGCTGTTCCGGCCCACGACAGCCGCGACTATGCTTTTGCAAAACATTTCGGACTGGAAATCCGTCCTCTCATTGAAGGATGCGACGTTTCGGAAGAAAGCTTCGACGCGAAGGAAGGCATAATGATGAACTCACCGAGACCGGATCAGGTTCACGAGGGCGGTCTGGTACTCAACGGACTGACAGTCAAGGAGGCAATCGCCGCCACTAAGAAATATGTCAAGGAGAACAACCTTGGCAGGATTAAGGTTAACTACAGACTGCGTGACGCCATTTTCAGCCGCCAGAGATACTGGGGCGAGCCATTCCCTGTGTATTATGACAACGGAATTCCAAAGATGATTCCCGAGTGTTGCCTGCCGCTTGAACTTCCGGAAATCAAGGAATACAAACCGACCGAAACCGGAGAACCTCCTCTCGGACACGCGACGAAATGGGCTTTCGATGCAAAAAACAACAGGATTGTCGAAAAGAGCCTGATTGACAATATTTCGGTATTCCCGATTGAACTGAACACTATGCCGGGATTTGCCGGGTCATCCGCATACTATCTGCGCTACATGGACCCGCACAACGGCACATGCCTGGTAAGCGCCGAGGCTGACAACTACTGGAAATGCGTCGATCTGTATCTCGGCGGCTCGGAGCACGCCACAGGTCACCTGATTTATTCCCGATTCTGGAACAAGTTCCTGCACGACATCAATGTCAGCAAAGTGGAAGAGCCGTTCAGCAAGCTCATCAATCAGGGAATGATTCAGGGACGCAGCAATTTCGTGTACAGAATCAAGGACACCAACACATTCGTTTCATTGGGACTCAAGGATCAGTACGACACCACTCCTATTCATGTTGACGTTAACATAGTCAGCAACGACATACTCGACATCGAGGCTTTCAAGGTATGGAGACCGGAGTACAACAATGCTGAGTTCATACTCGAAGGAGACAAGTACATCTGCGGTTGGGCCGTCGAGAAAATGAGCAAGTCCATGTTCAACGTGGTCAATCCGGATGTGGTAATAGCCAAGTACGGAGCCGACACGCTCAGGATGTACGAGATGTTCCTCGGTCCAATCGAGCAGTCCAAGCCTTGGGACACCAATGGAATTGACGGCTGTCACCGTTTCATCCGCAAACTCTGGAACCTGTTCTTTGACAGAGACGGAAAACTGAACATTTCTGATGCGGAACCCGGTATGGATGAACTGAAATCCATACACAAGCTTATCAAAAAGGTTACAGAAGACATCTGTAATTTCTCCTATAATACTTCGATAAGCGCGTTCATGATCTGCGTGAACGAACTTTCATCGATGAAATGCAACAAACGCGGAGTTCTTGATATTCTCGTACGTCTTATCGCGCCGTTCGCACCGCATATTGCAGAAGAGCTCTGGGAACTTCTCGGAAACAGTACAACAGTATGCGATTCAAAGTGGCCGGAATTCAATGCAGAATACCTGAAGGAGAACAACATTACTTATTCCATTTCGTTTAACGGCAAGACACGTTTCACTATGGACTTCCCTGTCGATGCGACATCGGAGCAGATTCAGGAAGCAGTGCTGGCAAACGAAAAGGCTCAGGGTTATATTGACGGCAAGACCATACGCAAGATCATCGTAGTTCCCCGCAAGATTGTTAACATTGTATTGTAAATAATGGCAATTCAAATCAAGAAAAAATTCTCTCACGAACTCAAGGACTATCTGCTGATAGCATTGGGACTGGCAATCTATGCTATCAGCTGGACAACGTTCATGCTTCCATATGGAATTACTACCGGAGGTGTGACCGGTCTCTCGGCCATAATATTCTATGCAACCGGTGTGGAGATTCAGATAAGCTATTTCACAATCAATACGGTTTTCCTGATAGTCGCTCTGAAAATACTGGGTTGGAAGTTCTGCAGCAAAACCATTTATGCTGTTCTTATTCTGACCATCTTCCTGAAAGTAGGTCAGATAATAATGACGGATGAAAACGGCGCATTCAAACTTCTGCTTGGCGAAGGACAGAACTTCATGGCCTGCGTCATCGGAGCTGTACTGTGCGGCATTGGTGTCGGAATATGCTTCACCGCCAACGGAAGCACCGGCGGCACAGATATCATTGCAGCTGTCATCAACAAGTACCGCGATGTATCATTCGGACGCGTCATACTGTTTATTGATATCCTCATCATCGGAAGTTCTTATTTCATCTTCCACGACATTACCCGCATGATGTTCGGTTATGTCACGATGATTATAATGAGTACGTCACTCGACTATTATGTAAACAGCGCACGCCAGTCGGTACAGTTCATGATTTTCTCGTACAAATACGAAGAGCTGGCCAACTACATAAACCAGGAAGTGCACCGTGGCGTTACCGTACTGAACGGAATGGGATGGTACAGCAAGCAGGAAAGCCATGTTCTGGTCGTACTTGCACGCAAATCTGACGCACAAATGCTTCTGCATGCCATCAAACAGATTGATCCGAAAGCCTTTGTTTCGATGAGCCGCGTCGTTGGTGTGTTCGGCGAAGGATTTGACAAAATAAAGGTCAAGTGATATGAAACTCGTATTTGCCACAAACAATGCTCACAAGCTGCAGGAGGTTGCCGCGATGCTGGGCAGTGAATATGAACTGCTTTCACTCTCTGATATAGGATGCAGCGAAGACATTCCCGAAACAGCCGACACTTTCAGCGGGAACGCCTTACAGAAGGCAAGATTCGTCAAAGAACATTACGGATACGACTGTTTTGCCGATGACACCGGACTCGAAGTGACAGTTCTCGGAGGTGATCCAGGCGTCCGTTCAGCACGTTATGCAGGCAATCACGATTCCGAAGCGAATATGACAAAACTGCTTGCAGCACTTGATGACAAGGAAGACCGTTCCGCACAGTTCAGAACAGTCATTGCACTTCTGCTGAACGGAGAAGAACATCTCTTTGAAGGTATCGTTACAGGCCATATCAGCAGACAGAGACAAGGTAACGGCGGTTTTGGATACGACCCTATATTTGTTCCTGACGGTTACACAGAATCGTTTGCAGAGTTAGGAATGGATATCAAGAACAGCATAAGTCATCGAGGCCGGGCAGTCAGAAAACTTGTAGAATTCCTGAAAAACTGCAAATGATGAAAAAGTGCACTTCATCAAAACTAACATTCTGTCTGACAGTTGTTCTACTGGCAGTATTCTTGCCTTTGACAGCACAGACTGTTCCCGGGGAATGGCAGCTGTTTCCGGCCTGCCATAATGCTGTCAGAAGCGTCAGAGCTTTTTCACAGCTCTTCGTACTCAGTGACGGAGCTTTGTACAGTTACGATGACAGTGACGGTTCAATCCGCATTTACGACAAAAACGGAGTCCTTAACGACTATGATATTGCTGACATTGACTATTGCAGCAGCCAAAAGGCTGTAGTGATATGTTATAAGAACGGCAATATTGACCTGCTTTACGACAAAGATGAAATAAGAAACATCCCTGACATACTTAACAGTTCACTTCAATACAAAGATGCAAACGAAGTCAGAGTTTATGGAGACAATGCCTTTGTTTCAACTGAATCCGGACTAGTAGTGCTGGACTTGAAAAAACGCGAAGTCAGAGACATCTATACTTTTTCAGATAATATCAGATCATCATTACTGATAGACGGAAGTCTGATATGCCTTACATCCAAAGGCATATATTCCGGAAAAATGGCTGACAACCTGAAGGATCCGGCAAATTGGAAAATGATTTTTTCCAGTTCAAATAACAAAAAACTGCACGAGCATTCCGGAAACATAATAATGTCTGCATCCAATAGAGATGTATATCAGATTGATCGTACAACAGGTCAAGTACTGTCTGTTCTGTACAAATCTGCCGATAATGTTTCCTCAGGTTCCGGTTTTCTGTATGTTCAGAAAGGAGACAAGCTTTATATCCATATTCCTGATAAAAGTGATATTGAACAATATACTTTCAATTTCAATGCAATTCATATTCTGAAAGACAATAATACATATTGGATCAGCGCAGGTACGTCAGGAGTACTGAAATGTTCCGTCAAGAATGCCGGATTATCAGTACTGACATCAAAAATCATTCCTGACAGTCCTATCAGAAACTATTTTGAATATCTAAAATTCACACCACAGGATAAACTTCTCGTGGCAGGCGGTTCCCATAATTATAATGGAATTTACTATCCGGGAACAATAATGACATATGATGGGAACAAGTGGAACAATTTTCCGGAAGATGGAATAAAAGAGAAAACTGGATTGGAATATGAAAATCTTACCAGTCTTGTAGAGGATCCTGACAAACAGGGACATTTTTTTGCAAGTTCAGTCGGGCACGGCTTATATGAATTTGACAATAATGAATTCATAAAACAGTACACATATAATAACAGTGCTCTATGTACTATTCTTCCTGAAGACAAATATCCTGAAGAATATATCAGAGTCAACGGACTTCAGTATGATGAAAAGGGAAATCTGTGGATGCTGAACAATCAGGTGGATACAATATTCAGAATTCTTAAAAAGGATGGAAAATGGGCAGGTCTCAAGTATTCTGAACTATCAGGATTTAGTCTTGAAAGACTCAGATCCATATATTTTGATAACAACAATAAAATATGGACAGCATCTACATTCAAGGTTGTCGGATTATTCTGTGCAGATTTGAAAGACACTCCTTTTGACAGTTCAGATGATGAACATTATTTTTCCGGAAGTTCATTCACAAATCAGGACAACATTACGGTTAACGTCAATGACATTTATTTTTTTGAAAAGGATCATAATGGAATAATGTGGATAGGAACTGATCAGGGCATTTTCATACTTGACAATCCAGATTCATTCATTAAAAACAAAAGTTCCGAATTCAAGAGAATAAAGATACCGAGAAATGATGGTAGCGGATATGCCGACTATCTGTTTGGCAATACTCCTACAACTGCAATATGTGTAGATTTCGCTAATAGAAAATGGATAGGAACTAACGGAAAAGGTATTTTTCTGTTGGATGAAACAGGAACAGAGACTCTTCTGCACTTCACTATAGAAAATAGCCCGCTGCCTTCGGATAATATTCTCAGTATAACTATGAAAGCTTCGACAGGAGAGATTTTCATAGGTACAGACAAAGGTCTTGCCGTATATGGAGGAAATGCCTTCAAACCTGAAGAAAATCTTGAAAAATCAAATATCAGAATCTATCCGAACCCTGTACTTCCGGAATATGAGGGAAAAGTGACAATTCAGGGACTCACATACAATTCAACAGTAAAGATTCTGAATTCCTCAGGCAGACTTGTTTATCAGGCAAAATCTGACGGTGGAGGGTTTACCTGGAATTTTGGAAATGGCGAGAATCGCGTTCCATCAGGAGTATATTACGTAATGATCGTTGACGATGAAGGTAACAACGGCATTGTTTCAACATTGACAATAATAAGATAATTATTGATTTATTTTTTTAGAATTGAATATGTTGTTGATGATATGCTGTTGAAATGGTTGAAAAGTAATTAATATTTCTTTTCAATTATTACCTTCATTATTCAAACCATTTATTGAACAAAGTATTTTATTGATATATAAGTTATTATATAGTTATTAACATTCAGTTGAAAAAGTAATAATCTTTGTTGTCATGAAAAATGGCTGTTCATTTGATGTTGGGAAAACAAGTATAATTCCAATCATAATGAACAACTGTTTTCAAATTACAGTCAGTATTGAAAGATAATTGGAAAAACCAATATTGTATGTTGATTTTTTTTGATTGTATTATCAACTGCCATTACTTGTTTTTTCAAACATTATTCTGACTTTTTCAACTTGTTTTTATGACTATGTTGATAATTCGGTTAAAAACATTTACTGCTTTGAAATGCGGAAACTCAGTGTTGAAGAACTGGAAAGAATAGACGTATGTCAATTCAAGGCCAGCCGTAAGTTGCCTTTAGTAGTGGTGCTTGACAATGTCAGAAGTCTATATAACATAGGATCTGTATTCAGAACTGCAGATGCTTTCAGAATAGAAAGGATAGTACTTTGTGGAATTACGGCCACACCTGACAAATGTCTTGTTGAAATACATAAAACAGCATTAGGTGCTGAAAGTACGGTTGATTGGATTTATGTGCAGGATACTTTTCAAGCAGTAAATGATCTTAAGCAACAAGGTTACACTGCTGTTGCCGTTGAACAGGTACAGAACAGTGAGAAACTTGATGTGTACGAGATACCTGAAGGACGGTATGCAGTTATTCTGGGTAACGAGGTAAAAGGTGTAAGACAGGATGTAGTCGATATTTGTGACTTTTCACTTGAAATACCCCAATATGGAACAAAACATTCGCTGAATGTTTCGGTTACTGCGGGTATAGTAATGTGGGAATTCCTGCGTCAGATGAAAGCCGATGGAATGACTTTGTAATTTGTCATTTCACCAGTTCAAGCATATCATTATCTATCAGATAGATTATTTCTTCAATATCAGCGTCTGCGCCAGTCGGGTCGTATTCTTTTTTAAGCGAAGCTCCGAAAAGTGCGGCGAACGTCTGATAGAATCCAGCCTTGAACTTTCCTATAAAAGCGTTGATAAGTTCGTAACTTGTCTGATTGCACTCTCTGTCTATCAGTTTTATCAGCATCTTACCTTGTGACAGGGTAAGTTTCTTCATTACAGGCATGTATTGTTTCCAGACACCTTTTTCAACTTCCTCAAGATGTTTCCGCTGTGCCTCTTCGTCGGGAAGAGTCTGAAGATACAGATAAGTTTCAACCAGTACTCCCTTTATTTCCTTTGAATAAGGATATGTGACCATTACGTCACGCACCAGTTTGTCGTACTTCTTCCTCTTTCTCTTGGTTGGAAAATTCTTTCTGCCGTAAATGTTGACTTCCATCAGTTCAAATGATGGTATAGTATCTCCATTAGCTACCGTAGCTAAAGCGAAGAACAGTTTATTTTGACGGTCTTCGTCATTATCTGCAAATGTCAAATATGGAATAAGCAGACAAATCAGTGATATCAGCAGAGTTCTTTTCACGATGGCAAAAGTATCAAAGATTATTAATGGTTGATGCCGATATATTATTTATTTTTGGCAAAAATCCATATTATGAAAAACACTTCAGTTAAATGGCTGTTCGCCGTTTTATTTTTTTTCAGTTTTCAGAGTGTCTGTGCAGCATCATCGGATGATGACTGGGAATGTCTGATTTCGACTCTTTGTGATGCGGAAATGCCGGAAAGCAATCTTCAGGAACTTTATGAACTGCTCGAGGAACTGCGTGAAAACCCGATGGACATCAATTCTGCAACAAGACAGCAGTTAGGACAACTGCCGTTCTTAAGCGAGCGTCAGATTGAAGACATAGAAGCGTACGTATATATGCACGGCAATATGCTTTCGCTTGGAGAATTGCAGTTTATCGGCAGCATTGACTACACTACGAGAAAATACTTATCAATGTTTGTCTATCCAGGTGAGGGGAAATCTGCAACTGCACGAAAAAAAAGTCTCAGAGAACTGTTCAGATACAGCCGTCATACCCTGCTTGCCAAGACTGAGATTCCTCTTTACAGACAGGCAGGTTTCGGTATTTTTTCGGACGAAGAGTTGAAGAAGTATCCTAACCGTCGTTATGTTGGCGATATCCTCCAATGCAATTTACGCTACAATTTGAAATGCTCTGACAAGATTAGTGCAGGAATTTCTATGGACAAGGATGCGGGCGAACCTTACCTGTGTGATCAGCCGCTTTGGATTGATTATGTTTCAGCCTTTCTGTCCCTGGATAATGTCGGATGTTTCGACAGAATTATTCTTGGAAACATCAAGGCCGGTTTTGGTCAGGGACTGGTTCTCAATACCGGTTTTTCAACTGGCAAGAGTATGGCGCTCAGTGCGATGGACAGGCAGATGAACGGTTTCAAACCTCATTCCTCGACAAGCGAAACCGGGTATTTTACCGGTCTGGCCACTACTGTCAGTTTTGGTCACTACAGTCTGTCAGTTCTTATGTCCCACACAAATCGTGATGCCACACTTGATTCCGATGGACTTGTTTCGTCACTCAAGGAGGACGGTTATCATCGTACCCTTCTGGAACGTTCCAAAAAGAATAATCTGCTGGAATCGGTTTACGCGCTCCATGCCGGATGGCAGAATAACGGAATGGATTTCGGCGTGACATTGCTGTCGGACGGGTTTGACAGAGTTTTTGAAAAGATTAGGAGCGCTTCTCAATTGGGTGGCTGGTTCGAAGGACGTTTCTGGAACATCAGTGTGGACTATTCAATACATCGCGGCCGTTTCAGTTTCTGCGGCGAGACCGCAGTCTGCGACAATCTTTCGCTTGCAACTCTCAATACGCTAAAACTGAAAGTCTCTCCGAAACTCAATCTGCTGCTGCTTTACCGCTGCTACGGCGAACAGTACAGCGGATTTCATACGAACGGATTTGCCGAGGGTGAGATAAGCAACGAGCGGGGTATCTATGTTGCTGCAAGCGGCCGTCTGTTAGGTCTGGAATCATCTGTATATGTCGATCTGTTCCGTTTTCCGGCTCCGAGATACCGCGTTTCGGAGCCTTCTGCGGGATTTGAATGTCAGCTGGAGATGAACTATGCGCCACGAGCCGCCGCGAATGAGTTTGGCATCAGGTATCGTATCAAGTTAAAGGAAGAGGACTGCAAAGCTACATCTGCTATCGAGAACAAGATAACCGGTCGGTTTCGCCTACGCTGGAAGCATATGTTCATAAAAGGTGTCTCTCTGCAGTCACAGGCGGATATGACACATTTCACTTTTCCCGGACGTGGTACAGAAGCCGGATTTTCGCTTTCGGAATCATTCTCTTTCCAGCCGGACAAATCGCGTCTTTCGTGGTCTGTGTCATCAAGTCTGTTCCTTACAGAAAGTTACGACACCTCAGTTTCGCTGTACGAAAAGGGTCTACTCTACTCCTTCAATTTCATCTCCCTGTACGGCAAGGGAGTGCGTGCATCTACTGTGCTGAAATATGAATTGTCAAAGAGTATCAACATTTCTCTGAAATTTGGCAGCACGCTCTATTTCGACAGGGAGAGCATAGGTTCCTCCCAACAGAAAATAGACGGGAGCCACAAAGAGGACATTTCCCTGCAGCTCTGCGCCAGGTTTTGAGTGTTGTATGGCGTTATGTATTTGACTTTGTCTGGCAGTTCTTTGATAAAGCTTAGATTGGCTACACAAGTGATATCGCCGGTAAGGGCCATCTTCGGCAGGACTGCTAAAGCAGCAGAGTGTCAGCAATATTACTACCGTGGCAAGCCCCGTTACAAATAAATCGATAACTTGGAATTCTAATCCTCTTTTTCACTTTCGTAACGGATACACAATCGATACAAGACCGCTCCAAGAATCATCGTCACAGCGCCAATAACTCTAAGTAATAACCCATCGCCATAATCACCTAGAAGGGTCTTAAGTCCAAAGAACATCATGAGATAACATAAGAATGAAAGACATCCTATATTTTGGGCTGATTCAGCGTTCCAACAATAAATAAAAACCGTAATGAACGAAACAGCCAGAATAATGACATATTCAATAATCTCCCAGTCCCTTTTCAGTCCAATGGGAATTATTACACAACAAAATAAAGCCCCCAACAAAATCAAAGACAGATTACTATGCTTTTTTATGTCCATAACTGAATTGCAATCTTACGCAGTCATATTCGACACAGTTCAACTTGATATGTGTGGTACGACCTGCAAACTTATTTATTTAATACTATAACCATGAAGGTAGAGCAGCGCGTTCTTAAGAATGTGGCAATGATAGGAACCGTATACAACCACTATTTTGTCGCAGCCATCGTTTACGACACGCTCCTCCAACAATGAATCTCTTGGACTGAAATTTCCTCCAATCATCATACGATATCCTTTTGCACCATGTTTGATCTTGTAATCTTTGCTTCCCAAGGGACACTGCATGTCAAAATCATCAAGAACTATCGGGGCGTGCTTCTTTTCATATTCTTCAATCAGTTGGTCTGTAGTAAGATCTATATTCCTGTCATTTTCACTCAGAGAAGACAGCCATACTTTTGTGCTAGCCTGACTTACCCATCCCTTATGTCTGCGTGCCAAACGAGGATACTGATACTGAATGTCAAATCCCAACATTTTTCTCAATTTTCTCTGCAAGCTGTCCAGATAGCAGGAGTCTGAACTTTCGGGCAGGCGTACACCTTCGTAATACACACTGTATCCTCTGCTTCTCAGTCCGTCCAGATACACACCGATCTTCTCGTAATCCTTCTCTGCGCCAATATGAATCATAGGTACAATCACGACCGAACGGGTACCGGTAGAATCAACCATCTCAATTGTCTTGGAAAGAGTATTCTTAGTCCTGTTTGTGTATCCTTGTCCATAAACGAGCGAACTTATACTATTACATGAATGCAATAGTAAAGACACAACAAACAGCACCACTATGTTGCGTACAATGCTATATTGTATGAAATGGTTCATTTTATTTAGTGATGTATAAATTCCCCAATTGTACCAACTGGTGTGCTGTTGCAAAAGTTATTTCTTCTGTTCCAGGGGCTGGCTGTGCTTTACTGTGCGGAAACGGTTTTTCCATCCGTAACACATAAGCCAGATGCCGACGGCTATGAACGGGATGCTCAGTATCTGTCCCATATCAATTGGCAGGGCCTCCTCCCAGGGTGACTGCACTTCCTTGAAGAACTCAACAAAGAATCGGAACGTAAAGATGAATGTGAGGCAGAATCCCATATAGAAACCGTATCCTACCAATTCTTTGTGTTTCCTGAATATGAGGCTGATGACTATGAATATGATCAGGTAGGCGATGGCTTCGTACAGTTGCGCA
>JAZUJU010000121.1:0-4298 GCA_045642985.1 Bacteroidaceae bacterium
GCGGAAATAAGTGGCCAGGCCTAACTTGTGGTCAACGCGGTGGTAGTTGAGTGTGATGTCCGTTGCCGAAATGGAGTCAAGTTCCTCTTTGGACATATAGCCGGCGTGCATCATCTGTGCCAGCACCACATTCCTGCGCTCGCGCGTCAGTTCCTTGCGGCGCAGCGGGTTGTAGAGCGACGAGTTCTTGCACATGCCTACCAGCATTGCCGCTTCGGCAGCATCAAGTTCTATAGGCTCCTTGCCGAAATAAGTGTTCGATGCGGTATATACACCGATGGCATTGTTACCGAAATCGTACTTGTTCAGGTACATCGTCAGAATCTCCTCTTTGGTGTAGTAACGCTCTATTCTTACGGCAATCACCCATTCTATGGGCTTCTGGAACATACGCTGCAGGCTGTTGCTCGCGACATCTGTGTATAGCAGCTTGGCGAGCTGCTGGGTGATGGTACTGCCGCCGCCGGCGCTCCTCTGCTGCAGCACGAGACGCTTTACGATTGCTCTTGACAGAGCCTTGAAGTCGATGCCGGAGTGCTTCAGGAAACGGATGTCTTCGGTGGACACAAGCGCTTTGACCAGTTCGGGTGACAGCTCGTCATAATCGACCCAGACACGGTTGTCATGGCTGTATGAATATGTGCCCAACAGTTCTCCGTCGGACGATATGATCTGCGTTGCGAATTTGTCGATAGGATTTTCGAGCTGCTCCACAGAAGGCATGTATCCGATCCATCCTTTAGATATGAAGTAAAAAATCAGCGTCACGGCAAGCACTCCGGCGGCGAAGGCTATCCAACACCACCCGAGAATCCTCACAATCGGTCTTTTCGAACTTTTTTCCACTTTTACTGCAAATTAATATCTCACAAATATAGTCATTATTGATGACCCTGATAATTCCTACACATATTTTTATGCTATTTTTACTTGCCCGCCAGAGGAACGAATCTGGTTTTTTTCAGTAACTTTGGAGTCGAAATTACAAATCACAATGGCAGGTAAAGGGAAAAGTCTCATATCACTCGAGGAGTTGACGAAAGACGATATTCAGGACCTGTTGGCGCAGGCGGCCAAATTTGAGGCTGAGCCCAACCGGAAGATTCTGGACGGCATTGTAGTGGCAACACTGTTCTTTGAGCCGTCAACACGCACAAGATTGAGTTTTGAAACTGCCGCCAACAGGCTTGGCGCACGGGTAATCGGCTTTTCCGATGCGGCCACAACCAGCTCCACCAAAGGAGAGTCGCTGAAGGATACCATAATGATGGTCAGCAACTATGCCGACGTCATCATCATGAGACATTATCTCGAAGGCGCGGCCAAGTATGCGAGCGAGGTTTCACCGGTGCCTATCATCAATGCCGGTGACGGTGCCAACCAGCATCCGTCACAGACCATGCTCGATCTGTATTCAATTTCCAAGACTCAGGGAAGCCTGGACAATCTGGACATCACTCTGGTCGGCGATCTGAAATACGGCCGCACCGTACATTCAATGCTTACGGCTATGCGTCATTTCAATTCCAGATTCCGCTTCATCGCCCCGAGCGAGCTTGAAATGCCGGTAGAATATAAGGAATACTGCCGTGAAAACGGAATTGAATATTGCGAAAGCCAGGATTTCAGTGAGGACGTAATTGACAATTCGGACATTATTTACATGACAAGGGTCCAGAAGGAGAGGTTTACCGACCTGATGGTCTACGAGAGGGTCAAGAACGCCTATATTCTCAAAAGGCAGATGCTCGCAAACGCCAGACCGAATCTTAAGATCCTGCATCCTCTGCCACGTGTCAACGAAATTGACCAGGATGTCGACACGCATCCGGCCGCCTATTATTTCCAACAGGCAAAGAACGGACTGTTTGTGAGAGAGGCCCTGATATGCAATTCGCTGGGAGTTCTTTAATGATATAAAAATGAAGAAGACAGAACTGATGGTCGCCGCGCTTGAAAACGGCACCGTAATAGATCATATCCCGTCAGACAAGGTGTTCGATGTCGTGAATCTGCTGAACATTCAGGAAATGAACACCCCTGCCACTATCGGAGCCAATCTGGAAAGCAATAAGATGGGGCGGAAGGGTATAATAAAGATTGCCGACAGGTTCTTTACCGATCAGGAGGTAAGCAAGCTGTCGGTCATCGTCCCGAACATTGTGCTTACTACGATACACGACTACGAGGTCACGGAAAAACGGAATATCACTATGCCGGACGAGGTCCGTAACATAGTCCGCTGTCCGAATCCGAAATGTATCACAAATCACGAGCCGATGCAGACTGTATTCGATGTGACCGACAAGGAGAACGGCACTCTGCGCTGCAGGTACTGCAACAAGGAAATAGGAAAAGACGAAATCAAACTGCTGTAACAATTCAATTTGAACAATATGAAAAGAGACGAACAGATTTTTGACATCATCAACCGCGAACATCTGCGCCAGCAGAAGGGTATCGAGCTTATTGCATCTGAAAACTTTGTAAGCGACCAGATAATGCAGGCCATGGGCTCATGCATGACCAACAAGTATGCCGAGGGCTATCCCGGTCACCGCTATTACGGAGGCTGCGAGGTGGTGGACGAAGCCGAGGAACTCGCACGCACCAGACTCAAGAAACTGTTCGGAGCAGAGTGGGTGAATGTGCAGCCGCATTCAGGCGCTCAGGCAAACGGCGCTGTCCTGTTTGCCGTCCTTAAACCGGGCGATACCTTCATGGGACTCAATCTGGCTCATGGCGGTCACCTGTCGCATGGTTCTTCGGTAAACACATCGGGCGTTCTTTACAATGCCGTAGGATATGACCTGAACCCTGAAACAGGACGCGTTGACTATGACAAGATGGAAAAGCTGGCTCTCGAGTGCAGACCAAAGCTCATTATCGGCGGCGGCTCCGCATATTCCCGCGAGTGGGATTATGCCCGTATGCGCAAGATCGCTGACGAGGTCGGCGCTCTCCTGATGATAGATATGGCGCATCCCGCAGGCTTGATTGCGGCCGGTCTGCTTGACAATCCGCTGAAATATGCGCACATTGTTACTTCGACCACACACAAGACGCTGCGCGGTCCGCGTGGCGGTATCATACTGCTCGGTAAGGACTTCGAGAACCCGTGGGGACTCAAGACTCCTAAAGGCGAGATCAAGATGATGTCACAGATTCTTGACTCTGCAATATTCCCCGGCACACAGGGCGGTCCGCTCGAGCATGTCATCGCAGCCAAGGCGGTAGCTTTCGGCGAGGCACTTCAACCGGAGTTCAAGGAGTACCAGATGCAGGTCAAGAAGAATGCCAAGGTACTTGCCGACGAACTTATAGAGCGCGGTTTCACCATCGTGTCAGGTGGTACTGATAACCACAGTATGCTGGTTGACCTGCGTAACAAGTATCCTGATCTTACCGGCAAGGTGGCTGAGAAAGCTCTTGTTGCTGCCGATATTACCGCCAATAAGAATATGGTGCCGTTTGACACCCGCTCCGCATTCCAGACGAGCGGTCTGCGCTTCGGTACTCCGGCTATCACAACCCGTGGCGCCAAGGAGGATCTGATGGTGACAATTGCCGGTTTCATCGAGGAAGTCCTGAACTCTCCAGAAGACGAGGCCGTCATCGCTTCCGTACGCGGTCGCGTGAACGCCATCATGAACGATTATCCTATGTTCGCCTACTGAAAAAACTGAACTATGGAACTTGCAGATGAACTACGGAAACGCATCCTGATTCTGGATGGTGGCATGGGGACGGAGATTCAGAAGTCCGGACTCCAGTACGACGGCAACAATGATGCTTTGCCGATGACCAATCCTGAGCTCATCCGCGGAATTCACGAGTCATACGTCGAGGCGGGTGCGGATATCATCTGCACCTGCTCCTTCGGTGCGAATGCCGTGTCTCAAGAGGGGTACGGTCTCGCCGGCAGAGTGAGGGAGATGAACCTTGCTGCAGCCAGAGTAGCCCGCGAGGCTGCGGACAGTTGCGCTGACCGCAAGGTATGGGTTATGGGAAGTATGGGACCTACCGCCAAGTCGCTCACAATCATTGAACTGATGATGGATCCGTCGGAAACACTCGATTTTGACGGTCTGAAGAAGGCTTATGCTGAACAGGCTGAGGCGCTTGCTGACGGTGGAGCTGACGGATTCCTGGTCGAAACTGTGACAGACTTGAGAAATGCTGAGGCTGCTCTTACAGCAATCAGAGAGGTGCAGGAAAAACGCGGTTCAAACCTGCCGGTAATGGTTTCGGCCACTCTAATGAATGTGGGCGGATGCCTTATGACCGGAGCCACTGTC
>JAZUJU010000122.1:0-27116 GCA_045642985.1 Bacteroidaceae bacterium
GTCATCAGAGTACCGGGAGCGGTCGAGGGCAGGCTTTTCCTCAGGTTCTCAAGTTTACTGTACTGCGCGTCGTTCGGAGCTTTTGCATCACGCATGTTCTTGAGTTCCGAAGCGCCGACGGAGTTCTCCAGACGCCCGTAGCTCATGTTTCCGGTTATCTCGGCTATCGGGTACTGGCCGCTGTAACCCCAGATGTAGAGCGATGTGATGCCGTCGCGGGTCACCTGAACAGGATTGCCCTTTTCGTCGTAACGGTCATAGGTGGTGCGTACCCTGTAACTGCCGTCGTCTTCAAGGTCAGAGGCATCGAGTCTTATGTCAAAGGCTGCATCTGGAAGGAAACGGCCGTTCTCCTTCCTGTACACGACTTTGCCGCCACCTGACAGCTTGCCGCCGGAATAGATGAGTTCCCTGACGGGCACCATGATGTTCTTGTGGGCCATCTCACGGCAGACGGTTTCATCACTGTCGTACGTGTAGTAGTATTTCGTACTTTCGGCGGAGCCTATATTCTGCAGGCCGTTCCGGCATACGGTGCTCTTTTCCGACAGCTGCCAGCGGCTGTTGTAGCCGTAGCGGGTCAGTGTGGTCACTCCGTCGCCTGTGACACTGTTCAGAATGGGAAGCCACCACTGGAACCTGTATCTGGGGATGCTGCTGAGACCGGTGACCTGCGAAAAGTCGTATGCCCTGATATAGCCGGTTACTCCATTATCGTATAAATACTCCTCGCTGCTTACGATGTTGCCATTCTCTCTGACGATTCTGCTCTGCAGAAGACCGTTCTCGAAATTCGGCATGGTGCTCTGGCTCGGATTGGGGGAGCGGCGGGGCTCCTTAGCAAGTTTGAAATGGCAATCGGTTACAATGGTGCGGCTGCCGTCGCTCACGCGTTCACTCACACCGGAGTACCCCAGCAGGTAGCCTTTCGCAACTGTGGACTGGGGGATGACGGACTCGGAATACTGCAGCAGGCAGTTGATGGAGTAAGGATGAATAGCGCTTATATTTTGAGAGAAAGGATCGGTCTGCAACGTATAGCTGCTGAATGTCTTAGTCTGTCCGAAGATGGGATCGACCAGAAGTTCGCCATCAGAATAGCTGAACTCACGGGTCTTGCCACCGCCGGTGATTCTTTTGATGCGCAGTCCCGCGCCACCGGTATCGAGCGTCTCACAGCGGTAGGTTACGGGGCCGGACTCATCGATGGACACATTCCAGGAGGATTTCCATCCTTCACGGTACGGCCGATGAGCTCTGATGATGTAACTGCCTGCAGGAAGAGTCACCGATTGAGTGGGAATGGTGCAATAAGAGATGTAGCTGTTATCTGTTTCGACTTTACCGCCATAGCACCATACCGTTCTGCCGGTGTTTGTGTCCCTGATGCTTACAAGTGTGTCGGACCAACCATCGGCTCCGTTCCGACGTTCATAACGGCCTTCAAGTGTGATGCTTGTCTCATAGTCGTAGCTGAATGTACCCGACCACTCGTTCGGGGACTGATTGGTATAGTTTGTGGATTCCATGTAGAGCGTCTGCAGATGGCGGCCGCCGTCCTGGACATACTTCGGCCAGGGGAAGCGGTTCAGTTCGTATGCGAAGGTCTCGCGGCCGCCCGTCGGATGGATTACAGCGGTAAGTGTACCGAGACGAGTGTGGGCGAAGCTGCTGGATTTGTCGGCTCCGTCGTACAATGTTTTGCTGTTAGGCTCATAGACCTGACAGTAGTACTTCGAGCCATAGTTTTTGCCGTTCCAGTAGCCCCAGTAGTCAAGCGAATGTGTCATCTTGGATGGGAACGACAGACTCTCGTCGTACTCGAACGAATAGATGCGGCCGGGTGTCAGCAGGTCCTCGACACTGTCCAGTCTGAGACGCTTGTAAAGGTACGCTTCATCGCCGGACGAATTCCCGCCGAAGTAGCCGTAGCTGAGGCGGTAGCTGTGGACCGTTTTCCCCGATGCGTCATACACCGTAATGGCGTCAAGCTTTCGGGGAGGCGGATTGGAACTGGTACCCTTATACATATCCTCACGCTCCGAAGTACTGAAGGTGATTCTTGCGGCGCCGCTGTCCCACTTTATCTCGGTAAGTCTCGCAGTGCGGACTACAGTCTTGGAGGTAGAATATACGGCATCCTTTTCGTAGAACTGGACAGTGCCCGACTGTGTCGGCAGCACCAGTTCCGAGTAGAGGTTGTACTGTGCCCGGTCATACATCGGTCTGAACTTCATGCATGTTTCGACAGACACCGCATCATACACCTCATCGGCATAGCTGAAGGTTATGCCCCTTCCCGACGGCATGGTGATGCGGGTCAGCAGCCAGGCAGAGGCGCTGACATTCCACCCGGGGCCGTCGTCGAAATCGTGATAATGGCTGTCTCCCGACTGATCCTGAAAGCCGCGCGTGGAGCTGCGCTCGCGCTTCTTGAACTCATATACGGTTCCGTCATTCGTCACCAGTTCGAAATAGTGGACAGTCCTACCCCTTTCGCCGGTCTCGAGTATCCTGAGGACATTGCCGGCGGGACGGTCCATGAATATGGCCTTTACGGTGGATGAGGAGTCATCGTTCAGGACAAACTTGTCGCTGAGGTTCCACAGGCTGACGCTGAAGATGTCGGGCTCGGAATCTACCACGAGGTCAGTAGCATAGATGTCATCGGCACAAGGGAATGCGTGTACGGGGCACTTCCACACAAGACCTCGTCTGGTCATGTCGCCAGTCAGGACTCCGGCGGAGCCGTAATAGCCTTGTTCTATGTCAAAGAATCCCCGCTTCGCACTGGAGAAGTTGTACTCAAGAAAGTCATCGACACATTTGATGCATCTGGATATGCTGGCATTAAGGCTGAGGCTCCAGCCTAGGCCCACCCATGTAGCATCTTGAGATGGGCGGAATCCGCTGGTGCTGTAGGTCAAGGTTATGGGCAGAGTATAGCCGTCGGCGGTCACATCGCACAGGGGAATGCTCACGGGGACGGTACCGTTGAAGAGCGTCACGGGACGGTCCGTATAGGCTGACATCGCAGCGACCTCGGGCGACTGCACTGTGAGTGCCGTCTCCACCACTCCACCGCGCAGTATCTGGGCATAGGCATGATGTTCTGGTATTGCAGCAAGAGATAAGGCGGCAAACGCCAGAATGTGTATTCTTTTCAGTCTGTCTTTCGTTTCCATGTCATTCCACTTTGAAGGTTTCACTATAAACCGTGCCGTTCACGTTGATGTAGAGTATGTAGTCGTTCGGAGTCAGGCCACTGCAGTCGAACGCCATCCTGCAGTCAGTGCCGGCTGCGACACGTTCCCTGCGACTTACGAACAGCATACCCATCTTGTTGCAGACAAGGCAGGTCAGGGTGGCATCAGCGTCAAGGTCATACTCAAGCATAAGCGTGCTGCCGCTCATCGAGGTGCTGTAATGTATGATGTCAGCATCAGCAGCTGCTGTGCCGTTGCCCTGAGCCAATGATGACAGACCGGAACCTGCATTCATGGCAGCACGTGCGGCAGCATCGGCTGCCAGAATGCTGTCATTCTCGGGGTCGTCCGGCAGACGCATGAATTCAGGAGTGATGCGGCTGGCGGAATGTGCGCCCGCAACTGGAACCATGTCATCGTAGTATGTCACCGTGGTTGTCTCGTACAGCGGATAGCGGTACCCGCGCACGTACCACTCGAAGCGCTCCTCTATCTCCTGCTTGATGTGTGAACTGTCGCTGAACTCCATATCGGTCACCGAATACATACACGATGAACCGGTGCGCAGGGTGTGGACACGCAGGACGTTGTAGAGAGTGTCGCACTCGCCGGTTATGACGATGCCTTCCGCATCAGACTCAATGCGCAGAGTGCCCGCAACACGGACGTTCATACGCGAGCAGTAGGTGCCGTGACCCTCATAGTTGCTGGAGACGACGCTTCCGTAACCGAACGGATATGTCATGGACACCTGGGGCACATCGTAGCACAGACGTTCCAGCGGGGTGTCGCGACCTACAACAAAAAGCGTATCCTCCGAGGCCGAATAGCGCAGAATGACATCGCCGTCGGCCATCGACAGACGTGACGAGTCGGGATCGATGAAGCACTCAACTTCGACGGCATCAGCCCAGTCAGCATCGTCACAGTTTTCGCTCAGAAACGAGAAGTCCCAGACAACGTCCCGTCCGTCATCGCCTTCTGGGAACGGCTCAAGCATCTGCCGCGTCAGCATGTCTCCGCTGCGCGGCGCATTGGTTCCATAGTCAAGAGTCTGGGCAGACAGACCAAGGCTCAACAGCAGTGGAACAAATGCAAGTACTGGTTTTTTCATATCTGTATGGTTTTATAAATAATGTGTCAGAAAGGATGAGTTCGCAATCAGTTCTGCATATTTAAGTAAAATATTCTGAATTTATGTTAATTGCCCCCCCCCTGTTGACATTATTTAACTTTTGCATTGCAGTTAATATCGTGCTAAGTGCCTGATTTTGAGGGAGGGTCTTTTTCGGGAGGTCGTTCCCGGAACCACACAGATTTTATCGAGCAGTAGAGTGCTCATTATCCTCAGGAGTTCATCACAGCGCACTTTGATGCCCTTCTGCTTGAGACGGTACTTTGTCGTTGAGACTACCCAGTACGCAAGGAAGGCAAGGTTGAGATGGGCTTTCGTCACATCGTCTGTCTTTTGGAAGACGGGGCGCATATCCAGATCTGACTTCAAGGTCTTGAAGCCGTTATGAGAAGATTCACATAATGTCTTCCGCATCACGAAGGGTACGCTGGAGGTCCAGCCGATGTTCCACTTCACAGAGAGAAGAATCGAGGCGCAAGTGTGTATCTGCTTTGTAGCCTTGAAGGTGTACAAGAGACTTGAGAGATACGCATAATACACGTCATAATTTTCACAAGTTTAGAATCTGTTTTTTGAAAAATCCGATTGTGTCAGTGTAAAAAATGCATGTCAATTGTTGCTATCTTTGCAGGACAAACGTTAAGAACCGTCAAGACATTATGAAGAAATACTCGTCACTGATTGCCTGCTGCATACTGATTGCGGCAATGTGCGGAATGCTCAGGTGCTGCACAATGGTGGCCACGCCGCAGATATCGGCCGATGATTTCAGAATATACATAACACCCGGAGAAACTGCCGGACAGGTAATAGACGAAATTCAGGCAAATGAACCTGAAGGTACGCTGACGGGGCTGAGGTGGATTGCCCGTCTCAAGCATTACGACGAGCACGTAAAGACCGGCAGTTATGTGATACGTCATGCCGCAAAGCCGACCGACATATACCGGATGCTTTCCGGCGGGGCTCAGACTCCGGTAAATGTTGTCATAAACAGCTGCCGCACGGCCGACAGGATGGCAGGGATGATTGCATCACAGATCATGGCCGATTCCATCGCCGTCCTTGAATTTCTTACAGACTCGGCCTCGCTTGCAACTTTGGGGTACACTCCCGCCACTGTGTTTGAGATGATTATTCCCAACACCTACGAACTGTACTGGAACACTTCTGTCGAATCACTGATGAAGAGACTGGTCAGGGAACGGGACAGTTTCTGGAAATCGAGAGAGACCAAGCTGACATCTGCCGGACTGACACCGCACGAAGCGATCACCCTCGCATCGATTGTCGAGGAGGAGACCGCCAAGCCCGAAGAAATGCCGGTAGTTGCAGGACTGTATATGAACCGTCTCCACAGGGGGATGCTGCTGCAGGCTGACCCTACCGTAATTTTCGCGTTAGGTGGAGAACGGCCCAAGCGTGTCCTGTATGAGCATCTCGATACAGATTCGCCTTATAACACATACAAGTATCCGGGCCTGCCTCCAGCCCCTATCCGATTCGTCAGCACGACTGCTGTTGATGCCGTGCTGAACTACACGCATCACAATTATCTGTATATGTGCGCCCGAGAGGACTTCTCGGGCTATCACAATTTTGCCGCAACGCTGTCGCAGCACAACATCAACGCCGCAAAGTATCAGCGCGCCTTGAGTTCCGTCAGGAATTAGCCTGGTATCTGAACGCTGTCAGCGTAGCACCCGGTGTTGTCAGATATGCCGGGCGAAGCGCGAAGAAGCCCTTGTATGTGTTGTGGTGGTAGGTCGAGACATCCTTTCCACCTTCGACAAGAGTCCAGTTTTCGCCGTCTGTACTGGTCCAGAGCGAAGCGATATTACACTTGTTCCCGATTCTGATAAAGAGCTTTCCGTCAGATGCGGCATCGGCTCCAAGATTGGTTCCGAAGAACGCATTCTCGTTATAGAACAGATAGAGACCGGCTCTTGAACTTCCAGTCAGGCTGAATTCAGCCTCGATTGTATATGTGGTGTCGATTGCCGTCGCAGTCATAAGAGTACCGTCGATGACTTTTTCGAAGCCTGCAGTTCCATCAACTCCGGGCTCCCATTTTGCCCACAGCAGAGGGTTGTCGAAATCGCGCAGGTAGCTGTAATCCTCCTGAAAGCCTCCGTTCTCCCACAGTGCGCCATTCTCCTGAACAGCTACAGGCCACTCGTCGTCAGTCCAGCGGACGCTCTCGACAATGGTGCTGCGACCGAGAGTATGGAAAGAATTGCGGTATGCATGATATACTATATACCAGTTGCCGTCAGCGTCGTCAATCAGTGTGCCATGTCCCTTTGACCACCACTCCTCGTCAGCCGAATACGTATGGATCATCGGATTGTACGGAGAGTTCTCCCAAGGTCCTGTAACGCTCTTGCTGCGGGCCACCACTACCATATGACTGGTCTCAGGGCCGGCAGTACCGCCTTCGGCTGTAATCAGATAGTACCAGTCGCCATGCTTTGTAAGTTTAGGTGATTCAAGCCAGAAGCCCTCGGTCACCCAATCGCTCGGATACTGCCAGCCGTCGTATGCCTTTGTATTTTTATTGT
This sequence comes from Bacteroidaceae bacterium, assembly GCA_045642985.1. Taxonomy (GTDB): domain Bacteria; phylum Bacteroidota; class Bacteroidia; order Bacteroidales; family Bacteroidaceae; genus Colenecus. Next base: position 6,903 of record JAZUJU010000122.1, read on the forward strand.
TGCCCAGAGCATGCAGACCGTCAGCGGAAAGCTGGACCATATATCCGTCATTGGAATAGAGATAGCGGTTACCCTGCTCATCTACCACGTGTCCGGGATCGATTCCCACCACATCCAATTGTATCGGCTCACTCCACGGACCCTCAATCCTGTCTGCTACCACTACATAGTTCCGGTTGTCGCTTGTAGGATAATAGATGTAGTACTTGCCGTCCACCTTGCACAGTTCCGGTGCAAAGATTGAATAGTTCTGCCCCTGTACGGCACGTGCTACAGGCTCCCAGTGCAACAGATCTGTTGAATGCCATATAAGCAGTCCGGGGTAATAGGTAAAGCAGGAATGAGTCATATAGAAATCATTTCCGTCACGCATGATGCTGGGGTCCGGGTAATCGCCAGGGAATATGACAGCCTTGACTGCCGGCCCGTCGTATGCCGTTGCCGTATCTTTATTACCGCCTTTACAACTCACTAACAATGTGGCCAATGCAGCCATTGCGAACATAAGTTTTCCGTTCATATCTGTTCTTGTTTTCTGCAAAAGTAATAAAAGAAAAGAAACCGCAGACAGTGATGTGATGAGAACTCCGAGTATATAAGATTTGAGCGCCCGTCTCCTTTGTAATCCACCGACCGAAGGTTACCCCGAAAAGGGGCGTGGCCCGCCATTGGAGAACGAAGCTATGCCCGGTTTCTTCCTTTTAATTGATGAGTCTCCCGATCTAGTCTGTCCACGGTTTCAAATGCTAAGATATACAAAAAGGGCGAACCAGATACCTGATTCGCCCTTTTTAACTATTCTCAGAGTAAAATTTACTTAACCTTATCGACGATAGCCTTGAAAGCCTCGGCATTGTTCATAGCCAGATCGGCAAGAACCTTGCGGTTAATTTCGATACCAGCCTTGTGGATGGCACCCATCAACTGTGAGTAGTTCATTCCGTAAAGACGTGCGGCTGCGTTGATACGCTGGATCCACAGTGCGCGGAACTCTCTCTTCTTGTTCTTACGATCGCGGTAAGCGTAGGTCAGACCCTTCTCCCAAGTGTTCTTTGCTACGGTCCAGACGTTCTTTCTGGCTCCGAAGTAGCCTCTGGTAAGGCTCAGGATGTTCTTTCTCTTTGCTCTTGAAGCAACATGATTTACTGATCTCGGCATAGTTTCTTTCTTTTTTGAATGTCAGCGCCCTATATATTAATAAGGTCTTTGTGCTGTACGTTCGGTTTTTACTAAGTTACTAATCTCTTCGGAGTTAATTATCTCAAGCACAGCAGGTCTCTTACCTGTTTGTTGTTAGCCTGATCAAGAATTGCAAAATGATCAAGGTTTCTCTTCTGCTTGTTGGTCTTCTTTGTCAGAATGTGGCTGTGATAAGCATGCTTTCTCTTGAGTTTACCCGATCCGGTAAGAGCGAATCTTTTTTTGGAACCGGAATTAGTCTTTGTTTTCGGCATTTTATTGAAACTTTAAATTGTTATTAAAAGCGGTATAACCGCGAATCAATCCTTATTCTCTTCTTTTTCCTCTTTCTTGGGAGCCGCACCTTTCTTGATTGGAGCAATGAAGATGGTCATGCGCTTGCCTTCCAGAATCGGAGCCTTTTCCTGTTTTCCGTATTCCTCCAGATCTTTGGCGAAACGGGCCAGAATCGCTTCTCCCTGTTCCTTGAAAAGGATTGAACGGCCTTTGAAGAACACATAAGCCTTGACCTTGTCCCCATCCTGAAGGAACCCGATGGCATGCTTCAGTTTGAAGTTGTAGTCATGATCGTCAGTCTGCGGTCCGAAACGGATTTCCTTGACATCAATCCTGACCTGTTTGGCCTTGGCCTCTTTCTGCTTCTTTTTGAGCTGATAGATGAACTTGGAATAATCCACCACCCTGCAAACGGGAGGAACGGCATTCGGGGAAATCTCGACCAGATCCAGTTCCATCTCATCAGCAATTCGGAGAGCCTCACGAAGTGATACAACCTTCGGCTCTATATCGTCACCGACGATGCGGACCTCTCTGGCACGTATCTGTTCATTAATCAGATACTGATCGCTCAATTTGTCATTCTTCATTCACAAAGTGTTAAAGTCCTGCGATTTTCAAAAATCAGCGCGCAAAATTACCATTTATTTATCATATTGTCAACCTCTTCGGCAATTTTTTTACCGAAATCGCCAACTTTCATATTGCCCATATTCTCAGCACCCTGCTTGCGCACGTTAACCTCGCCGTTCTGTGCCTCCTGCTCGCCCACAACAAGCATATACGGAATGTGCTTGACCTCATTGTCACGAATCTTGCGGCCGATCTTCTCGTTGCGGTCATCAACGAATGCACGTACATCGTACTTGTCCTCAAGTTCCTTCTGAACCTTGTATGCATATTCGTTCGCCTTCTCCGAAATCGGAAGTATTGCAGCCTGGTCAGGCATAAGCCAGAGCGGGAACTTGCCGGCAGTATGCTCGATAAGTACGGCCACGAAGCGTTCCATCGAACCGAAAGGAGCGCGGTGAATCATCACCGGGCGGTACTTCTGGTTGTCCGAGCCTATATACTCCAGTTCGAAGCGCTGCGGCAGATTGTAGTCGACCTGAATGGTTCCGAGCTGCCAGCGACGGCCGAGAGCATCCTTCACCATAAAGTCGAGCTTCGGGCCGTAGAATGCGGCTTCGCCATACTCCACAACAGCCTTGAGTCCCTTTTCCTCGCAGGCCTCGATGATGGCGCGTTCAGCCTTCTCCCAAACTTCGTCGCTGCCCACATACTTCTCGTGGTCATTAGGGTCACGCAGTGATATCTGAGCCTCGAAGTTCTCGAAATTCAAAGCCTTGAAGATAATCTCGATGATATCCATAACGCGCAGGAACTCATCCTTGACCTGATCGGCACGACAGAAGATATGGGCATCGTCCTGGGTAAAGCTGCGGACTCTGGTAAGTCCGTGCAGCTCGCCGCTCTGCTCGTAGCGATAGACGGTACCGAATTCGGCGATGCGCAGAGGCAGGTCGCGGTAGGAGCGCGGCTGTGACTTGTATATCATACAGTGGTGAGGACAGTTCATCGGCTTGAGCATATAGACCTCGCCTTCCTCGGGTGTGGTTATAGGCTGGAAGCTGTCCTTACCGTAATGGTCCCAGTGCCCCGAAGTCACATAGAGCTGCTTTGCACCGATATGCGGAGTGATAACCTGCTGATAGCCATAGCGTTTCTGAATACGGGACAGGAAATCCTGCAGGCGCAGACGGAGAGCCGTGCCCTTCGGGAGCCAGATTGGGAGTCCCTTGCCGACCATTTCGCTGAACATAAAGAGCTCCATCTCCTTGCCTATCTTGCGGTGGTCGCGTTTCTTGGCCTCTTCGAGCAGAACCAGATACTCGTCGAGCAGTTTCTTCTTTGGGAACGATATGCCATAGATACGTGTCATCTGAGGACGCTTTTCGTCGCCGCGCCAGTAGGCTGCGGAAACTGCGGTCAGCTTGACTGCCTTGATGGCCGATGTGTCAACAAGGTGCGGACCGCGACAGAGATCAGTATAGTTACCCTGCGTGTAAGTGGTAATCTTGCCGTCCTCAAGATCGGCGATAAGTTCGTTCTTGTAGTGCTGGCCGCGCGATTCAAAGAACTTGAGGGCATCGGCCTTGGAGATTTCCTGACGGACAAGCTGCTCCTTCTTCTGCACCAGTTCCATCATCTTGGCTTCGATGGCGGCAAAGTCGCCTTCCTTGATGACTACGCCCTCAGCAGGCATAACATCGTAGTAGAAACCATTCTCGATGGCCGGTCCGATTCCAAACTGCGTTCCGGGATACAGTTCCTGCAGAGCCTCTGCCATGAGATGGGCGCTTGTATGCCAGTAGGCGTGCTTGCCTTCCGGATCATCCCACTTGAACAGTTTGAACGATGCGTCGCTTACAATCGGTCTGTTGAGCTCGACAATCTCGTCATTCACTGAGCAAGCCAGCACGTCCTGTGCAAGTCTCTGGCTGATGCTCTGAGCAATCTCATAGCCGGTCACGCCCTCGTTGAACTGTCTGACCGAGCCGTCTGGAAATGTTATGTTTATCATAATTTTCAAATTATTCAGTTTGAAGTCGCAAATTTACAAAAAGTTGAGGTTTGTATGGTATGGAATGAACTGATTATTTGTCATTGATTAGGCGAGAAACGTTTCATCACATTATACGCCGAATATATGCCCAGTTCGCCGGCCTTGCCAAAGTCGGAAAGCGCCTCCTTGATACGGTTCAGGAACACAAGCGCAAGCCCCCGGTTGTAATAAGCCTCGGCAAAGCGGTCATCCAACTCAATGGCCTGGGTGTAGTCGGCAATTGCAGAGCGGTAATCGCCGACCGAAGCCGAAAGATTTGCGCGGTTGTAGTACGCATAGGAGAACTGGGGAGCCATATCTATTGCCTTGGTCAGGTCATTGAAGGCCAGCTGGAACTGGGAATCACCGCTGCCCGCCAAATCGGAATGCGACGATTTCTTCGAATTCGCCTTTTCCGCATTCTCAACTTTCTGCACTTCGGACATCCTCATTCTGACTGCTGCGCGTCCGAAATAGGCAGCCCACAGGTCACCGCCACCGGCAAGAATCGCCTGGGTGAAATCGCTCTGGGCATTGGCGAAATCCTGCAACAGGAAGAAATCGATGGCACGCGTCAGATAGCAGTACATATTCTCCGGATTCTGTTCGATTCCGGCTGTCTGTCTGTCCACATCGCTGAACAGTTCCTTTATCTGCGCTTCGGAAAGAGGAACCTCTGTACAAGACACATGCAGTCTGAACGGAAGTGAGCCGCCAGCATTAAGATGCTCTATTTCAGCGCTGTAACGGACTTCACGGTCAATTTCGCTCATGCCGTCGGTGTTATACCATGTCATGATATAGTCAGCAAGCATACGGACATCCACATTTCTGTTCTGCACCCTGCCGCGGTATTCGCTCGAGAACTCGCCTATCTCCCTGTCGGCCACGACAATCTTGCGATAATTCCACACATCGTTGTCCGACTCCTTTCTGGTCTGGTCCGAATTGTCCTGTTCCCCGTCCTTCGCGTCGTCTTTTTTATTTTTGTCCGTCTGACTGTTCGGCTGGGAATTGCCGGAGGAGTTTCCGTTGAAATGTTCGTTTCTGTCACGCAGGACTACAAGTTCGTCCTGCTCAGCGCCGCGACGGTTTCCGAGCTTGTAACGGGCGGCAGCACGCAGTTCGTATCCGTATATGAAATTGGGATACTCCGTCAGCACGGTGGTGTAGTCCTGCTCGGCCCCCGAAGTGTTTCCTGTCTGATCGCGCAGGAGTCCGCGGTTGAACACAGCCATCATATTTCCCGGTTCGGCGTCGATGACAATATCGAAATCCTCTATCGCCCTGTTGTCATCGCCTATCTGGGAACGTAGCACGCCGCGATTGTAATGTCCCACTATATTGTCCGGTTCAAGATCCAGAGCGATGTCATAGTCCGCCATCGCCCCTCGCAGATTGTTACGATAAAACTTTACGAGAGCACGGTCAATATACGCCCCGGCCTCGTCAGGTGAATAGGATATTGCCGTATCCAGATCAAGCTCAGCCGAATCGTAGTTCTTCATTGTAGCCTTGATGATGGCTCTGTCGCGGAACAGCGACGATTCGTACTTGTCAATCGAGATAGCCTTGTCCAGCATAGCCAATGCTCCGGCTGTGTCATTGCGTTCCATCATCAGGCCTGACTGCATAGCCATTGCCGGAACATAGTTGGGATTGATGCTGAACAGAGTATCCAGTTCACTCTGGGCATTGTCCGCCATCTTCTCCTCCATATAGCAGAGAATCAGATTATGGCGCATAGAGTAGTTTTCCGGATCCCACTCAAGCGCAGTCTTATAGTCTTCGATAGCCTGACGGTATTTCTTCTGATATACCCTGGCCAGTCCGCGTACCTGATAGCTGTTAACTACATACGGATTAATGGCAATGGCACGTGTACAATCGTTCTCAGCACCGATATAGTCCTCGAGCGACAATTTGGCGACAGCCCTGTAGAAATAGGGGTCGTTCAGATAGGGTTTGGCGTTTATGACCTGATTGAAATACTGGATGGAGAGTACATAGTCCTCGAAATAGAGGGCGTTGCGCCCTACCATCATCATCCTGTCCGTGTTAATCTGCGCAGACACCCCACTCCAGCCGGATACGGTCAGGCTGAACAGAACGGCTATGACGGCACGGGCAATTCTTGGCATCCGGTTACTTGTGCGCAGCTTTGTATTTGTAGTCGCAGTTTACCTTACCTGCTGTCAGAGCGGTCAGGCGGCTCTTGTTCATCTGACGACGCAGCGGTGACATACGGTCTATGAAGCATTTTCCGTCCAGATGATCCAGTTCGTGCTGGATTACACGGGCAGGGAATCCCTCAAACCATTCATCGTGATATTCAAAGTTCTCATCGTACCAGGTTACGCGTACCTTATCCGGACGGTTAATCTTTTCGTGAATGCCGGGAAAACTCAGGCAGCCCTCCTCGTATGTGGTGATCTCGCCTGCCGATTCCTCGATATACGGATTGATGAAAGTCTTGAAATATCCCTTGAACTGTGGAACCTCGTCCGACATCACGTCAAGGTCAACCACAGCCATACGTATCGGAAGCCCGACCTGAGGTGCGGCAAGCCCTACGCCCTCCGACTTTCTCAAGGTTTCGTACATATCCTTGACAAGTTGTTCAAGTCCTTCGTAATCTTTTTCGATTTCGTCAGTCTGCTTGCGAAGGACTGACATTCCGTGGATGTAAATTGGTAGTATCATTTTCTATTTTTTGAATCCATATATGACTGGAGAATTATGGTGGCACTCACCTCATCCACCAGAGCCTTGTTCCGGCGCGCCATCTTGCGGATACCGGCATCGAGTATGGCCTGATGGGCCAGGACCGACGTGAAGCGTTCGTCGTACATCACCACCTCCTTTTCGGGATAGGCGGCCTGCAGTTTCTCGACGAAAGGCCTTACGAACTTCATACTGGCGGAATCAGCTCCGTCCATATTCTTGGGCAGTCCGACGATGATTTTGTCCACAGGCTCCTTTCTGAAATAGTCTGCCAGAAAGTCCGTCAGTTGGGCTGTTGCTACAGTAGTCAGCCCACCAGGAACAATCTGCAGCACGTCTGTGACAGCTATTCCCGTCCGTTTCGTTCCGTAATCAATGGCTAACAGTCTTCCCACAATCTGAATTATTACTGGTTTTCATAAATACGGCGAATGTCCCATCACTTGAAATCCAAGGGGCGGGACACTCAATCGGTTATGCGTCAGATCACTTCTTGTACAGAATCCACGATGCCTGGAAGTCTGTGTTGTCGGGATACTTGGCCATAAAGGCGCTGCGAGCGCGGACCGCATCCTCCTTAGTGTCGAAACTGTTGAAGATGACCCTATATGTTTTGCCGGCCTCATTGAGGACTACGACTGCCGGATATCCGTCAGCGACCAGACGCTGGCGAACACCATCGGCATTAGTCTTGAGGCTGAAACTGCCGCACACGACAGCATAAGTCTTGATGGCGAACTCACCGGTGACAAGCGAAACCTTCTCCTCGCGAACCGGTACGGAAGCCACATCGACCTGGTCGGTCTTGACTTCAGGCTCTGTCGGAAGCTGTTTTGCCTCATCCTGAACCACGTCATTCTGAACAGCTTTCTCGTATGCCTGCTTATAGGAGTTTGATGATGTCTTGCAGGATGCCAGAGAAGCGACGGTGACAACTGCCAATACCAGATAAACAATACGTTTCATATCTATACAAATAATAATATACTATAATGCCACAAAGTTAATCAAAAAGAAACAACTACGTCCGCTGAAACAATAATTAACTCTATTGAAACATTTTTCTGTCACGGGCAAGAATTGGGCCAACCAGCTGTTCCGGAACAAGTTTCCAGTTCGCCGGATGTGCCACATGCAGGCTGTTTCCGTCTGCGGCCTTGTCCGCAAGCCTGCAGATAATGGTGTATCTGTAGTCCGTACGCGATGATATCAGTTCGCGCTGACGGAGTTTGAAGCCCTCTATTCCCAATGCGTCACAGAAAGGCTGATATCCGCCGCAGGCCAGGAACGAACTGAGTGCAACCCGATATACTCTCTCAGGGTTGAACGCCGTGCCGTCCGACATCGAAATGACATTGACGCGCTCCCCTGCCGGTCTGGTCACATCGACCGTGTAATCAATTCCGCCGGCAGTCATGAAATCAAACAGAGGATACTCCAGCGAATATCCGTCACCATCTCTCACGACCTTTATCAGCGTATCGGCAGGAGTCTTGACTGTATTCATCCATCTGCCGCTGAAAAACTCCAGAACATCCACAATCTCGCTGCCCTTCATTGACATCAGAGTCATATTGTTCTCGTACGGATACAGATTCCACATATCACGCATCGTAACATTGCCAGCCCTGATATCAAGGTCTGTCAGGTATGCCGATGAAATCGATATCTCGCTGCCGCTCTCCAAGAGCAGCATAGAATTGATGAAGTCCGTTACGGATGACGGGCCGAACACGGCCTCCATACCGTTCAGAGGCATATCCACCGAGCCGGCCACAGAGTCCTGAAAGTTCCATACGGCATCTATCCTGTCCTGATGTCTCTTTTCGAAAGCGGCGTCAGGAGCGAGTCGGTCCATATCTGCAATGTTGCCCTCGACGCGGCAGTCAAGCACGCTGTCGCCTGCGAAGGTGACATCAAGTCTGACCAGGGCCAGATTGTCTGCATAAGCGCCCGGATTAATCAGAAGCACACTGTCGCCGTTGCAGTTTGCAACCTTGGTACATGCCTGACAATGGTCGTGTCCGTAGATGATAGCATCGAATCCCGGTACCGAGACAGCCGTCCGATAAGTCTCATTCTCATCGAAAACGCCATTGTTCTTGCCATCCTGAAGTCCGCTGTGGAACAGTCCGACAATCACATGAGGATGCTCCTTTTCCCTGATATACGGAATGATTTCTGCGGCAGTCTCAACCACGCTGCGGAAAGTGTACCCGTCAATGTTGCTCTGCGGAATCTTGAACGACGCATAGGGAGTGGTCATTCCGACGACAGCAATACGCAGTCCGTCGCGTTCGACGATTGTATATGGTTGCATAATGCTCCGCCCCGAAGCCTCGTAGACGAAATTTGCGCATACTATCGGGAAATCGCAGCTTTCCACATATTTGTCCAGAACCAGAATTCCGCTTTCAAGATCGTGATTGCCAATGGTGGCGACATCCCAGCCGAGTTCTGTCAGCAGGCAGCCGGCCACGGACTTGCCGCTGAAATCGGCAATCTTATCCTGATATGTAAGCGGTGATCCCTGCAGGATATCGCCGGCATCCAGGCATATAAGTCTGTCGCCGTACTCCTTGCGCGCCTCTTCCAGCCAAGCCGACACTCTGGCAAGACTGCCGTCAGCAGGCGTTCCCGGCGCTGACGTAAAATCGTACGGAAAAAAGTTTCCGTGTATGTCCGATGTTGCAGCAAGCTCTACCGAAACAGTTCTGACTCTTCCAGCACAGCCCGTCAACAGCAGAGCTGTCAGGCAGGTAATAATGAAACGACCTTCCCTCATCAGATGCCGAGACTCTTGCGAATCTTCTCGATTTTGACCTGAGCTTTGGCTTTCGCCTCCTCAAATTCTGCGGCAGATGCCATTACACCCTTTGCCTCAATATAGAACTTGATCTTTGGTTCCGTACCCGAAGGACGTACTGAGACTTTGTCTCCCTCGACCGAGAAATACTGAAGCACATTCGACGGCTCCGGCATATCCAGATCGGTCACATTACCGTCTGCATCCGTCTGCTTCATGGTCTTGAAGTCGCGGATAAGCGCGATATCCAGTCCTGCCAGCTCCTTCGGCGGATTTGAGCGGAACTGTTCCATCATCAGACGTATTTCGTCAGCACCGCTCTTACCCGGTTTGACTACGCTCACGGCACACTCCTGTGAGAATCCGTACTCGATGTAGGCATCCAGCAGAATATCGAACAGGGTCTTGCCGTTCTCCTTGGCCCATGCCGCGATTTCCGCCATAAGGCTGCATGCCGATACGGCATCCTTGTCGCGCACGAAATCCTCTGCCAGGAATCCGAAACTTTCCTCACCACCGCCAATGTATTTCTTGCCCTTGGCCGATTCGTCGGCGATGACCTTTGCTATCCACTTGAAGCCGGTGTAGCAGTCGAACATCTCCAGATTGTTCTTTGCCGCGATTTTGCTGATGACCTCGGTCGTGACTATAGTCTTGACTACGAATTCCCTGCCGGTCATCCTGCCCATCTGCGTGTACTTGGTTATGATGTAGTAGAGGAAAATCATACAAGTCTGGTTGCCGTTCAGCAGAACCCACTCGCCGTCGCCGTTCTTGCAGGCCACACCCAGACGGTCAGCATCAGGATCGGATGCCATGACCACATCGGCATTCAGTTTCTTTGCCAGAGCCAGGGACATAGTAAGGGCCTCGGGATATTCCGGGTTCGGAGACACGACTGTCGGGAAGTTTCCGTCCGGCACCATCTGTTCCGGAACGCAGTTCACGTTCGTGAATCCCCACTGGGCCAGCGAGCGCGGGATTATCACCCTGCCGCAGCCGTGCAGAGGAGTATAGACTATGCCCAGATCATGATTGCGTCTGACAAGTTCCGGATCGATGCACACGGTCTGAACAGCATCCAGGTATGCCTTGTCCACCTTCTCCCCTATTATTTCAATCAGGTCGGGATTACCTTCGAATCGGATGTCCTCCACGCGGACCTTCGCAACCTCGTCGATGATGGCAGTGTCGTGCGGAGCAAGCACCTGCGCTCCGTCCTCCCAGTATGCCTTGTAGCCGTTGTATTCGCGAGGATTGTGGCTTGCCGTCACATTGACGCCGCTCTGGCATCCCAGATACCGTATGGCAAACGAAACCTCAGGAGTCGGACGGAGATCGTCGAACAGATATACCTTTATTCCATTGGCGCTGAAGATGTTGGCTACTGTCTCTGCAAACAGGCGTCCGTTGTTGCGGCAGTCGTGACCCACTATTACAGAAATCTGCTTTCTGTCCTTGAAATTGATGTTCAGATAATTTGCGAGTCCCTGCGTAGCCATGCCGACCGTATAGATGTTCATGCGGTTGGTGCCCGCGCCCATAATGCCGCGAAGTCCGCCCGTTCCGAACTCAAGATCCTGATAGAATGCATCAATCAGGTCAGACTTGTCATCCTTGGAAAGAAGTGCCTTAACCTCCTGACGGGTCTTCTCGTCAAATGAATCACTCAACCATTTCTCTGCTTTGGCAGTTACCTGTGCAATTAATTCTTCCATATATTATTTCATTTAGTTTCCTATTTCCGCAAACATACAAAAAAGTTTGATTCCATTATCTGAACCTCTGTCTGATTGTATCAGCAAACGAAGTGCGGCGTTTAAGAGCCGTCCAGGAAAGTAAGAGCGATGCCACAACCATCAGTGCAGATCCGATCCAGCGGACAGGTCCGCTGAAGAATGAGACGGCCACGAATGCCGCCAGCATGGTCCACGGCAGCGACAGGATTATGCCCCACGTCTGCGAAAGGACCCTCAGCCCGTACCTGAAACGGACAATAGACAGATTCACAATCATTCCGCACACCTCGGCAGCAGTGATTCCGAGTCCTATCATCCTCAGCCCTCCGAACCTGAATCCTAACAGGACGAACACGACCAGGAACAGATTGATTGAGAGCTCCTGAAAAATATAAGTGATAGAGTCGCCCTTGACCAGAGGTATGTACGCCAGAGGCAGTGAGATTGCTTTGAAGAACAGGCTCAGGACAGCAAGTTGTGCCATAGGCACCGCTGTCATAAACTTATCAGTGAGCAATATTCTGACTGATGGTTCAAGAAATGTGAGGAACAATACTATGGCAGGTGTTATCAGAAGGACTGCGACCTCTATCTGCTTATTAAACAAAGATTTGGTTTCATCCGCATTGTGTATCGAGCCGGACAGCCGGGAGAAATAGTCGGATTCCATCGACGCGAACACGAACATTCCCAGATAGTTCACCAATGCGTTACCTGCACTGTATGCTCCTACGGTTGCAGCCTGATCACCACTCATAAGGTAATTCGCAATAATGGAAAGAGCACCGGCATTGATTGCGGCCGCAATCATGAACGACAGGCCCACCCGGACCATATCGGAACCCTGTTTCAGCACACGGCGGCTCAGTTCCACCCTGTACGGACAGGCTCTGAAGGAGAACACGCAGGTTACGACCATTGCCGAGAATGATGTCAGCACCAGCGAGAGTACAAGTCCGCGCAGCCGCAGGAAATAGAATATCGGAACGGTAATGACCAACAGCATTACGGCCGATATCAGCTGGCTCACCGCCAGATCACGCAGCCGTCTGGTACCCTTCATTACAGCCATTTCGCCACCGGTTATGAGCGAAAAGCCTACGACGGGCGAAAGCAGGACAAATGACAGTGTGTAGAAGCTGTCACCCTTGAACGCCCACAGGCTGAAAAGCGGAGACAGCAGCAGTGACAGCAGAGTTCCGGCAATCGCAGTCAGCAGGACCCAAGAACGGGTAACAAGCAGTCTGTTCCCGAGAGACATATCGGCGCCCGCTTCAAAATCGGACGATATTGTACGGACAGCGCTGGTCGGTATTCCGAGGTCAGCTGTATTCTTGACAAGATTGAGTGTACGGTTGAAGGACTCATTGATACCGAATCCGACGGTTCCAAGCAGTCTGGCTACAATTTTAGTACGGATAAGGTTCACCAGAGTCACGAGTCCGTGCACGCCGCCGAATACGCCCGTATATCTTACAAGGCTGTCATACAAACCGGTTTCCTCCCTGCCTTTGCCGTCTTTCATTCCCTCTGAAATGTTCGGATAATGTTTTGAACTTTCAAAGTTACATCCGACTGCACTATTCTCCAAGAAAAACAATAACTTTACGACCCGTAATTGCAGCAAGTCCATTCAATAGTACCGTCCGATGAAGATACTGCTACTTGGTGAGTACAGCAATGTGCACTGGTCTCTGGCCGAAGGCTTGAGAGCTCTGGGTCACAGTGTGACGGTAGTCAGCAACGGTGATTTCTGGAAGAACTACCCATCGGACATACGTCTGGAACGCCGGCCCGGCGGCAGACTCGAAGCATTGAGCTATTATTGGGATACCGTGACCGCTTTCCGCGACTTCAAGGGATACGATGTGGTACAGCTGATCAATCCGATGTTTCTGGAACTCAAGGCTGAGCGTATCAGTCCGTTCTACCACTATCTGCGCTGTCACAACGGCAGAATGTTTCTGGACGCTTTCGGTATGGATTACTATTATCTCAAGGCTTGTCTCGACAACAGGTTCAGCTATTCCGAGCTGACACTAGACGGACAGTTCCGCGACATCGCCGACAACAGAGCGGCTGTCCGTGACTGGTGCGACGGCAGGAAAGGCCCATTGAACCGTATGATTGCCGAAGACTGCGACGGAATAATCGCGGGATTATGGGAATACTACATAAGCTACAAGGACGAGTATCCCGACAAGACCGCATATATTCCTTTCCCGGTACAGATGCCGGAAAGTCCGGCCGAAAGGTTTACTGATGACAAGGACGGGAAAGTCCGTTTCTTCATCGGCATACAGCGCAGCCGTTCCGAATTCAAGGGAACCGACATTGTTCTGCCTATTCTCGAGGAATTGGCACAGAAATATCCGGACCGCTGCGAACTGCTCGCTGTGGAGAATGTACCGTTCGACGAATACAGGCGTATTATGCGCACGTCGGACATACTCATAGACCAGCTCTATTCGCCGACCCCGAACATGAACTCTCTGCTTGCAATGTCTCAGGGACTCATAGTAGCCGGAGGCGGTGAAGAGGAACCGTACAGATTCATCGGCGAGGACACGCTGCGTCCCGTCATCAACCTGCCGTGTCACGAGGATGAAATACGGCAGACACTGTCCGCAGTCCTTGACGAAGGATACGACCGGCTGCACCGGCGCAAACTGGACAGCATCTGTTACGTCAGGAAACATCACGACCCGTTAAAGGTCGCACAACAGTATCTTAATTTCTGGAAAAAATAAACAGACAGGAGGCAAACCTACGTTCATACATGAACCGGGTCTGTCCCCTGTCTGATTTTCCCGAATCTGATTAAATCATCAGTCCTTTGCCATACAGCTAGTAGGATCAGCCCACGGGATGAACTGCTCTACAGTGAGACCGAAATTAGCCATATTGTCCTTGATCTTCTGATCGATATGGCGGACATCAGTATCGGCTTCCTTACCGAGAAGGAACTTGTCGATGAATGCCTCGACCTCAGGATACTGGCTCTTAGGCAGCTGGCAATGGCCGTGACCGCCCTGAATTGAGTAGCCCATACGGTCCTCGATTCCGAACTTCTCCCAAACCTTGCGGGCTGCTACGCTCGAAACATAACCGGCCTCGTCAACCAACCACTCAAAGTCAGTGTTACCCAGTACAAGAAGAGCACGCGGGCATACCAGAGCGCAGAGTTCATGATGGTCATACGGAAGTTTGGTCACATTCTCGTTCTTCCAGTCCCACATTGACTCCTTGAACCAGTGATTGTCGGTACGTCCAAGTTTCTCGACACCCTGAGTGCCGCGGAACGGATCGACCAGTTCGGAAACACGCCATGCTGCAGCACCGCCGCCGCCCGGTTCCTGAGCGATTGTCAGGGCGATACGCTCATCAAACGCGCCGCTCCACAGAGCCATCTTGCCGGCATACGAGCAACCGGTCACGCCGATGTGCTTCATATCAATTCTGCTGGCTTCGCCAATAATCTCAAGACCGTCAATCAGACGGCTGATGCCCCACGGCCACATTGCGTATGCACCGTTCTCTACCAGTTCCGGATAGAGCTTGTTGATAGGCTCCTTGCCACGCTTCTGCTGATGTGCCATCACCTGATTCATATTGAAATTCATAGTGGCAATCGGCCTTGAGTTCATGATGTCCCTCGGCAGTGAAATACCCGATGCGCCGATCATAAGCGGGAACGGACCATCACCTTCAGGATAGTTGATCTTTGATGTAAGAGTAAGGGTCTCGCCGTTTATAGTGACATTGACGGTCAGAGTGTTGTTCTCGAGTGTAGCTGTGATGTTCTCGCGTGCGACAGCCGGTTTCTCGCCTACCTCGTAGTGATAAAGTTCACGGATGATTTCCGAACGGCGCTTCTCCCAGTCCTTGAAATCCTTGACCTGAGCATTCTTCTTTGACTTCTTGCCGGCAACCTTTGAAAATTCAAAGGGATTTGGCAGAGCAGCGCAGTCTTCGGCTTCCTGTACAGTCTGGAAAGCCGGAGCCGGATAATCAATACCGACAAATTCCTTGTCATACACCAGTGGAATTGACTTCTGTGCAAAAGCAGGAGTTGCTGCAAATGCGATAGCCGCAGCAAGACCGATTCTAACTAAATTTTTCATTATCAAATAGTTAAATATTAATTGTTTGTTTTATTATTTCGTCTCGGATTTCAAAAATAGCAAAAGTCACACAAAACGGCAACGATTTCACAAATCAATTTCGTAAGATTCATAGACGACCGAGCGTGCCCCGAACCCCTCTTTCTGGAATACCAGCCCTTCGTTCAGATCCGGACCGTTCTGCTCCATCGATGTCCCGAAATCAAAGAACTGCCTGCCGGCAAAGCTCTGCCCCAGCAGCACATCGAACAGCAAATCCAAAGCTCCGCAGTGCCGTCCCTTGTCCGATGCAGCGATGTACTGCACATGCGCTACGACACCGCTGTCGTAAATGACGGTCCCGGCAACAATTCTCCCGTCCAGCCTTGCCACATAGAGCTGGATGTTGTCCTGGAAACGGTTACTAAGCATCAGCATCTCGTCTATCTCGTGGACCGGTCTGCTCTGATGCTTTTCAGCCAGGACCTCGTCCAGAATTGTCCAGAACGTCTTCCATTCGTCATCGGCAGTAGCGCGTTCTATCACGACGCCCGCCTTGCACGCCTTGTCAATGCCACGTTTGCGGAGTTTGCGCATAGGCAGCCGGTTTGAATTGTCAACGGCCGATGCAACCGAACAGGAAACCTTTCTGGCCCCAAGACGGAACAGCGCATACCTGTCCTCTTCGGAAGGCGCGGAACAATATATATATGGTATAGGCTTATAAATCAGTTTGACCGCAGCCAGTTCCGTACGCATCCAGTCAGTCGCACAGTTGAATACTTCGAGAGCGCGTACCGCAGTCATTTCAGCAGACATCACCAGCCCCCCGTATGTCAGGCCGGAATGCGATGCCACACATCTTTCGCCACGTCTGAAATTGGCCGGAAGCAGAGCAATCAGCCTGCCCTCTCTGTAAAACATAAGCGAACAGTCCTCAAAACGGTCGGAATGATAATCCATATAGTTCCTGTCAAAGAGGAAAGTACCGTTCTTCGAAGTCGCCACGAAGCTGTTCCACTCCTCCTTGCGCGAGCTGTCATACCTCACAGCAACAACCTGTTCGTTTCTGTACTGTTCGTAACTGTCAGTATAGCCGGAAGCATCGTAAGCGTGCGAAGCCATAACCATACAGACGGAGCCGGCGACGATATTATGCAGTTCGCACCATACGCCCGGCGGTATCAGAATGCCGCGATGCGGGGAGTCGAGATGCAGCACCGTTTCCCTCTTGCCATCACTGAGCATTATGTCAAATTCTCCGGCCATCGGTACAAGCACCTCTGCCGATTCATTATGAGAGTGGCTGCCACGGCTCTGACCTTCGGGGATGTCGTATATCCAGAACACCCGTTCAATCCTGAAAGGTATCTGTCTCAGCCCCTCAGCAAAGGAAAGGCATCCGCGTTCGTCGGTCATCTGCGGGAAATCCACCAGACGGCACCCACGCGGCATCATATTCACCTGTTTATCAATTGCCATAACAGCAGCGAGTTTCAACCTCCGCGAAGATAGCACATTTATCTGTCCATACAAAATTTAACGGGGGAAGGATTTTTTTGCAAGAAAAAGTTGCGAGATTCAAAACGAGTCACTACCTTTGCCGTCGCTTAAGAATCACAACGGTGGTTCCCGGAAGGAAGTTTGGGTGAGTGGCTGAAACCAGCAGTTTGCTAAACTGCCGTACGGGTAACTGTACCGGGGGTTCGAATCCCCCAGCTTCCGCCACAAGGACTGAGGGAGACTTAAGTGGAAATAACTAACCTGGCGCTTTCATCTAACGGTTAGGATACAAGATTCTCAATCTTGGCATACGGGTTCGATTCCCGTAGGCGCTACAACAATTAAAGCCAGTCAACCGACTGGCTTTAATTGTTGGAATTGTTACTATGCCCTATCATTCAGGCAACAACCTGTTTCCTTTTTCCTGATTTCAAGTTACTTTTTGTTTGTATTGACTTCGACAACGCCGTTCGCGGATTCCGGCCCCCAGAGCTTTACAGCCGGCTCACCCTTCAAGATTGTCATGGATTTAATGTCCGAAGGCTTTAGTTTTTGGAATTCTTCCTTTGTCACTTTCTCACCGTCAATTACCAGCATCAGTTCACTGGGTTCTGGTAATATATTAACTGTAGCACCATTGCCATATTGATGACGTACGGTAGTAGTCCGCGTCTCTCCATTTTCCGTTTTTCCTACCGTTTTGATTGTGACAAGGCCATCGGACACTGTCGTTGTCTTGGTCATATCTGAATAATGGTCCTCATCATTTCCGAAAAAGGAATTCAGAATGTTATTCTCCTGTTTTGCCTCCGGATTTACTGGAGTCACCAGATGGATAATATGATTAAGTACCACTTTGTCTTTCTCCTTCGAGGTGACAATGTCATAGCTGGCAATTGATTTTCCGGCCAGTTGTGTCCCGTCAAAATTGCTGATGTGTTCGCCATCAATCACATAGCGGTTGACTGTATCGGCCTGGGCTGTGATATTTCCTGTACTTGGAACTGATGCTAAAAGTGCTGAAAGAAATAGCGTAATCATAATGTTGTTGTTATTGATTGTTTTGTGAAAGTATTCTTGTGGAGCCGTCCCTGCGGTTGCGGACAAGGACAAAAGAGCTTGTGTTCCCGTCTTTCATCGATACGGTCAGCATAACCCTGGATCCTTTGGGAACAGCTACAATCGAATCGACGTCCTGAGTGTTCATCTCCATCAGTATGTTTATGTTCTCGGCAATTTCAACGGCTGTGAACGGATTTGATGCAAAAGGATTGGCGAAAATGACAAAGAGGGCGATACATGCGGCAATTGCCGAAATTGCCATGCAGATCTGCCGGATGTTCCTTTTCCTTTCGGAGTCCGACAAGACCTCGACCTCAGGGTAATCAAGAAGTATGAGTCTTGCTATGTCGGTTTCATCCGTTTCGGGCTTGTGCGTCTGGAAATAACGTGCCAGAAGCATCTCCTCCTGAACGGTGGTCTCAGCTTCAAGATACTTGCCAATAAGTTTCTGTCTATATTTACGGTTTTCTATCATAGCAGTTTCTTTATTTGCTCCAACAGTTGCTTTCTAGCTGTGGAGATGGTGGTTTTTATGCTTGCTTTGGGCTTTCCTGTCATGCGGGCAATGTCATCGAGCGACAGTCCGAGCTCGTTCCTCAGTTCAAGGTAATGCCGTTGTGTAGGCGTAAGTGACTTGAACAGATTGTCGCGTATTGTCCTGCGGTCCTCGACATCGGTAATTTCCGTTGCCGAAGTTCCTCCGTCCAAATCAATGTCAGATATGGAAACTGAACCCGTATGCTTATGCCGTGCACTTGCCGCAATAAGGTTCTTTGTTATTCTGACGGCAATGGCATCGGCATCTTTTACCGGATAGCCATCGGAGATAAGTCGCCACAAGGTAAGCAGAGCCTCTTGGACAATGTCCTCTGGCTCATCATCAAGTCCGTAACTGGCCTCGCTGTGCCATGCAATTGCCAGCAGTTTGTTCCTGACTGATGATGCGAATATGTCGAACTCCTGTTCCGTCATTATTACCTTCCTCTGTATATATAGGTTGCAAAAACACGCCAAAAGTTAATCTGATTTCTGCTGTTTTTCTATAAAAATGGTTAATATTATCATTATACCAAAGTTTGCAATGATTGTACTAAAGTTTGGTATAATCAGACCAAACTTTGGCAGATAGGAAAAACAGTAATATATACAAATCACCCAGCGTAACGTAACATTGTTACGCTTTTTGATTTCCGTCTTTATTATCAAGTCATTCGTTGACAGGTGGACAGGCAGGGGATATGAGGAGGGACAGAGCCAGATCTTCTGGATTGAACTGCTGCAGTCGCTATTCGGGGCGGAGGATCCGTCCGTGGTTATATCATTCGAGGATCAGATGAGATGACAGATGCAATTAGCTATTGCAAAATTTCAAGTGTTCTGTCTTTGTAGTTTAATATAAAGGAATGCCCATTTACGAGATCCAGACTTAGAAGTCCAAACTTCTTCTTGCCCTCAAAGAAATCAAATTCGAAGTTGTGACTGGAAATCCGCATATTGACATTCTTATACTCCTTTTGTTGCTTAACAGTCAGTTTGTTGTTTATGTCTGCAGTTTCCCTTTGAATAGTATCTGTAGGCTCCAGTTGAATATCTATCGGCAATTTGTTCCCTTTGCTTCCGGTATCAAAGGCAAAATTATACTTCTGGCCATCAATAATCGCCTCGAACATAATGAACAATGCAGGAATATCCCTCTTAAATCAGCAACAAGACAAGGGACCTTATGGTACAATTTCCCGCAGAACTCAATTGAATCCACTATGCAAGTTGTCAAGCCGTCTTGCTTCCCGTATACGACTTGCTTTTCATCGTTCAATATATTCAGTCCTGATGTGTCAGCGAATGTTGAATCAATAAGACATAGGCTGCATCCCGTATCAATCATTGATTCCACATCCAATGCTTTATCTGTATAAAGAACGGTGTTTGAATAAATATAGCCGTCTTTCACTGAAAACGCAGACTGTCCCTTGACAGCAAGGCAAGTGAAAGTGAGCAATAGTACCGGCAAGACTCTATTCATAGTCTTTGTTGAATCAAAGCCAGCGATGAAGAAGCGCCGTCTGCCGCTTTAGAATTCCACTCTTTTTCTCTTTGAAAGCAGCCAGCGTATGTCAGAAAGACACATTCGTGTGAATTCACGATAGTCAATCAGATAGTTGTATGCCGGGAGCAGCAGCAGTGTCAGTATGATTG
>JAZUJU010000123.1:0-11661 GCA_045642985.1 Bacteroidaceae bacterium
ATTATAATAAATCTTAACAAGGGGTCGCAGATGCTGAAAAAACAATTATTTGAACTAATTTCGCGCTGTATTTACAACAAGCTGTATGATCTGCAACAATATTCTCGAAGCCATAGGCAACACTCCGATGATTCGCATCAACCGCCTGAACCCTAATCCGGCGGTCAATATCTTTGCCAAAGTCGAGGGATTCAACCCGACAGGAAGCATCAAGGATCGTATTGCTGTGGCTATGATAGAACAGGCAGAGGCCGAAGGCAAGCTCTATCCGGGCAAAACTATCATTGAACCCACTTCCGGAAATACCGGTATCGGACTGGCGATAGTCGGAATCATCAAGGGGTATCCGGTCACTATTGTGATGAGCTCGGCGGTATCCGAAGAGAGACGCAAGATCATACGCTCCTACGGAGGTCAGGTAGTACTGACTCCAGCCGACCAGGGCACTGACGGCGCCATACGTCTGGCTCACAAGATGGTCGATGAGAATCCCGACAAATATTATATGCCAGACCAGTTCTCCAACGCCAGCAACTACATGGCCCACTACAAGAAGACAGCCATAGAAATCTGGCAGCAGACCGAAGGCAAAATCGATTACCTGGTGGGCGCCATCGGCACATCTGGCACTTTGATGGGACTGGCACGTTTCCTCAAGATAATGAACCCTGATATTAAGATTGTGTGCGCCTATCCGGTCAGGGGACACTATATCCAGGGCCTGAAGAATATGGAAGAGGCCATCGTTCCCGACATATATGATCCTTCGATTCTCGATTCGCAGGTTATGGTCGAAAGCGAGGAAGCTATAGAGATGGCACGCCAGATTATCGCGAAGGAGGGTATCTTCGTGGGGATGAGCAGCGGCGCGGCAATGCTTGCCGCCGCACGTACCGCACAGGAGGCAAAATCCGGAAACATCGTTGTGATATTCCCGGACCGTGCAGAAAAATACCTCAGCACATCGATGTTCGACTGCTTCGGCGAGTGAATACGGTAAACTGCCGGGCTATACAGAGAAACTTACAATGCGGCGATGAGCGCGTCAATCTGCGCATCGGTCGTTGCCCAGCTGGTGCAGAAGCGGGTCGCGATGTGCGTGTCATCGACTTTCCCCCAGTTTTCGAATCCGAAATCCACGGATAGACGTTCGGCTGTTTCGAGCGGCAGAATCGGGAATACCTGATTGGTCGGACTCCCGGCATACAGGCTGTATCCTTTCGCCTTGAGTGCATCCGTCAGCTTTTCTGCCAGACGGTCGGCGTTTCGGGCAATCCTGAAATAGAGTCCATCCGTGAACAATGTTGAGAACTGGATGCCAAACAGGCGTCCCTTAGCCAGCATTCCACCATTCTGCTTGATGCAGTAGCGGAAGTCCTTTTTTATAGATGCTCTGTTTATTACCACACATTCACCGAATAGGGCACCCTGCTTCGTACCGCCGATGTAGAACACATCTGCAATGGCTGCAATATCCTTGATGGTGACATCGCACTCCGATGATTCTAGCCCATATCCCAGACGCGCTCCGTCAATGAAAAGGGGAATGTCCCATTTGCTGCAGACTTGTTTGATTTCCGTAAGTTCCTGCTTTGAGTAGATGGTCCCGAGTTCAGTCGGAAAAGAAATGTACAGCATACCCGGCTGTACGATGTGTTCGGCGCTGGGGTCGCTGAAATGAGCCTGCATAGCAGCATCAATCTGTGCGGCGTCAATCTTGCCGTCCTTGGATTCGAGCGGAAGGACCTTGTGACCTGAGTGCTCGATGGCACCTGTTTCGTGAACATTGATGTGCCCGGTCGATGCACAGAGCGCTCCCTGATGAGGGCGCAGAATTGAAGCGATGACCGTAGTGTTGGTCTGAGTGCCGCCGACCAGAAAATGCACATCGGCATCGGGTGTTCCGCACACGTCCTTTATAATGGCTCTTGCCTCGTTGCAATACTTGTCGGCACTGTAGCCGGGAGTCTGTTCCAGATTGGTTTCAGTGAGACGTCTGAGTATCTCAGGATGACATCCTTCCAGATAATCGCTGTAGAATAGAATCATTTCCAGTTTTCTTTTAATGACGTGCAAAAATAGATAAAAACAATAGCATAACAAGGGAATACATCCCTTGCGTAATACCCTTACATCAATTATTGGCAAAAAGACAGACCCCGTTCACAAAGTACTGTCGTGAACGGGGTCTTACCTGTTTGATACTTGCTTATTCTTCCCATGGAAGCTTGGTGATAGGCTCACCAAACTCGGAATCTTCAGCGTCTTCCTGATTCAGCTTGAATACCATGAACTTAGGAGTCTCCTTGGTGTAAGGTGCCCATTCGCCGCCTTCCGGACCGTTAGGATCGCTGTACTTTGCGAAGTTTGTCCAAGCGGTCAGCATCTTCTCAGCAAGATCCCAGTCGCCCTGTGTCCAAGGTCTCCAGCAGTGCTTGAGAGACTTGAATACAAACCAGAGATCTGAAGAGTGGAAAGCACCCTTGAGACGCTGTGTAACCTCAGGATGTGAGCCGTCATCCGGAAGTGGACGTGCGAACTCATAAGCCCAAGCCTTGTTGCCGGCCTCCTCGCGGTTCAGACAGAATGCGCCGATACCTGCTGACATGTTGCCCATATCGTTCAGGGTATAACCGCACATATAAGGAACATTTGCTACGGTACCGTCAAGGCAAGCCTGATCAAAGCTCTCGAGTGATACATAACCGTCAACGATAGGCATACCGGTGATGCTCTCGCGGTTTCCTGTTGCCGAGCTGTAGATTGTACCTACTGAGTGGATAGCCTCGGTGTCAGCGCTACGCATCTTCTGTAGAGTGTTGTAGCCAGCCCAGTCCATAATAACCTTGGTGTTGAACTCTGCACGCTGCAGTGAATTGAGACCTTCCGGAGCTTCCGGAGCCTTGTAGGCTGCAAGTTTCGGAGTTGCCTGAGCACCGCCGAAGCCCGGGAAACCTGGGAAACCGCCGGCCGGCATACGCATACCGCCCATGCCACCAGCTGGCATACGGCCACCCATGCCCATGCCACCGAAGCCGCCCATTCCGCCCTGCTGCGGAACAGTCAGACCACCGGCACTCATGATGACTGCCTTGTGGAAGAGACCGCGTGCAAGAGGAGACTCGCAGAGAGTACGGACACTGCCGCCACCTGCGCTCTGGCCGAAGATCATGACATTGTCGGGATCGCCACCGAACTGGGCGATGTTCTTCTGAATCCACTTCAGAGCCTCAATCTGGTCGAGGATACCATAGTTACCGGAAACTCCGTGCTCGTTTTCAGCTGACAGATCCGGATGGGTCAGAAAGCCGAACACGCCGAGACGATAGTTGATTGATACCAGGACGACATCCTTGGCTGCCCACTCCTGAGCGTCAAACTCCGGCTCTGTGCCGAAACCTTCGCGGTAACCGCCACCATGAATCCATAGAGCTACAGGAAGCTTGGCGTCGGTCTGACCCGGCTTCTTGGTCCAAACATTAGCATAAAGGCAATCCTCTGAGAAAGGAGCCTCGTCACCATAACCCCACTCAGTGTAGTAGCCACCCTTGTACTGGATGTGCTGGTAGCTCGGGTTGCCGAAACGGTCGCAAAGCTTTACGCCTTCCCACGGCTCAACCGGCTGTGGAGCCTTCCAACGGTTTTCTCTGATAGGAGCTGCTGCGTACGGAATTCCGCGGAATACGAATACATCCGGGAGCTCAGCAGCTACGCCCTGAACCTGTCCGCCCTCGATAGAGAGAATCGGGCACTCTTTTACACCGCCGCAACTGGCCAATACCAGAACGAGCAGCAAGTAAAATACTTTCTTCATTTTGTAAAATTTATAATAGGTGTGAAATTTTCCTCAGCGAATATATAAAAAACTATAATTCGTGTGTATTATTGTTGAAAATTGATGTGATTTTTAGTGAAAACAATGTGATTTCTCATGAAATTCCATGAAAAATCACATAAATGCCCTGGTAATATCTGAAAACTGCCGCGTATCAGAATTTGTACCCGAAGCCTATGTTAAGATAGACCGGAAACATAGGGAATGTGATGGTCTCGAATGAGTCCTTGAACACACCGTTGAGACCCCAGCGCAGAGCCGCCGAAAAGAGGAACGATGTTGCAATGTCGCAGTCAATGCCTGCTGCCACGCCCACCTGCGTCTTGCGCATGTGCTGCGTGAAGTCGTAGTCGCTGTACGCTCCGTCATAGAATGCTATCTTATCACCGACAGGGGAACCCTCGCGCAGGTATCCGTCGTAAACCTGACCGGCGAATTTTCTGTTCAGGACAAACGATACATAAGGCCCTGCGGTCAGCCTGACCCTGTCTGACACTTTGAATGACGCGTCAATCGGGATTGTAAGCATAAGGCCGCGTACATCGGTATCGACAATACCGGTCCAGAAACCCGAAATCTCGTTGCCGTCATCGCCGGTGATCACCATGCTGTAGTTCTTGACATCAGCTCCGCCTACCATGTCCTTTATCTCGAGGCGTAGACCGGCGCGCACGCCGAAATTCCCGGAAAAGTCGTAGCGGGCACCTGCATCCAGAGTCGGCTCGAACAGTATGTCATACGATGTGAGACGACGTATCTCTACCGGAAGCGGCACAGGGGTGACGGCTCCCTCGTTGAGTCCGATACGTACATCAAAATTGACATCCTCCCTGAAATTCATACGTGCCGCAGATGGATTGGAAAAAAACATCAGGGCGGCAGTCAGCAACAGTATATACCTATTATTTTTCATTCTGTTTCTTCTGTTTCGGGTTTGACATCATGATTGACAATCTGCATGTCGTCCACCAGGAAAATACTGCCCGGAGCACCACGGAAGTTGCCACCGTCGGTGCTTGACGACATTATGACGGAAATCTTGTAAACTCCGGCCTCAAGCTTTGCGGGATCAATCTGCTTGCCGAAACGCTTGTAGTCAAACGGAATGCTGATGCGGGTCCACTCCGCTGCATCGCCGATTTCGGCCACACGTGCTACTGCCACCATATTCTTGTGACTCCAGTTGTTCTCGGGCGTTGTGATGTATGCGTCAAGCATAGGCTCCTCGTCGGTGCTTTCAAAAAAGATGGCGCTGATGCTGGCGAAATCCTTCTTGCCGGGGATGTATTTCCTTTCGGCAGGCTCATAGAATTCCGGTCCTGAAACATACTTGTACCAGCAGACGATGCTATCTGGGATATGGATGTACGATAAGCCGAAACGGGTTGACTTGAGTGCGTCCGACACAGCGTGAATGATGTCGAACGAGCCCATATGCAGGCTGCCGGCGGCAAGCGGCTTGCCGAATGACTCGCCCAGCGACCCGGTCTTGAGCGTCTGCATCTTGACGCATCCGTTGGTGCGTCCCTGTTCGTAATAGCTGGTCGGGTATTTGAGCGGATCGGAGCCTGCACCGGTAAGCTTGAAACCTCCGTTGCCGCTGCACCACTGGAGATTGCCTTCAACCATAACGTGGTAGCTGTCCTCGGTTATGTAGTTGTCGAATGTGTAGAAATCGGGAATCTGCACCACATCCTTGTGTGTGATGCTGACCAGATAGGGACGCTGCCACTGACCGTCTTCGGAAGTCACAGTGTAGCGAACCGGTTCCATGAAATTGTGTGTGGAACCGCTGGCCGGTTCAATGGTTGCACCCGGCGTAAGTTGGAACTGCGGTGCGAGCTTGTCAAGCCGGACATCGTCATTGACTGTGATGTCGAGCGGGTATGCCTGTACTGAACTCTTGAATGAGGCGTTGTAATTGATATTATCCTCGTTGATGATGTAACCGGCCGGAAGGGTGCATCTGACAATGTCCGCTTCGGCGTTCGGCGCTTCGTTTCTGATGCAGCCCGACAATGACGGAATCAGCAGCAGAACTGCGGCGGCCGTTGTTATGCGCGTTGAATATGTCATATTTTTATATTAAACGTGCAAAGGTATGCAATTAGTCCGAAATTCCGGCCTATTCCTTGAAAATAGCCCGGTACAGATTGCATCCGATAAAATTGCCGACGACTATGCTGATGTAAAAAATGACAACACTACATATGTTCTCAAATAGAAAATTTGCCGGCACGCACAGGTAGTAGAAAACATCGGCTATGCAGTGCGGAAAACCGCAGGTAATGAATAGCGGCACTCCGAAAAGGAGCGGCAGGAACTGTCCCTTCCGACCGAAGGTGACAGCCGTTGTCATAATGAAACCGCATCCGATGGCCAGAACCCCACCACGCAGCGGCCCCATCGCAAGACGGCTGGTGAGAATGCCCTGGGCGGTCTCCTGCAGCGGCATAGGTGAACAGCGGGCTATCAGTGCAACCAGCAGACATCCGATGATATTTCCGAGTAAAATTCCCAACAGATTTCCGACCTCACCTTTTTTAATGAATCCTGCCGTTCCGGTAAAGAGCTTCAGCCCATAGTGAACGACGGCGAGCAGACCGAATGCGAAAAGCACGGCCCCGACTATACTTTTTTCTGCCAGATATCCGAATCCGGCAATGCCGATGCAGATGCCTGCAAGCAGCGAAGAACGGTATGTTTTTAACATTGCTGTAAGGTTTGTCAGTGCAAAGGTAGTCTTTGTTATATATTAAATAATAACTACCTTTGCGAAAAATTACGATAAGCGCAGGAAATGATAGATTTCAAGGGCATACACAAGACCTATCCGGGTGCCGAACCGCTCCATGTTCTTAAAGGTGTTGACCTGCATATCGACGAGGGCGAACTTGTCAGTATCATGGGCTCGTCCGGTTCCGGAAAATCGACAATGCTGAACATAATGGGAATCATCGATTCGTATGACGAGGGAGAGTATCGTCTGGCGGGTCATCTCATCAAAGGCCAAAGCAGGATGGAGCAGTCCCGTCTCAGGAACGAACTCATAGGATTCATTTTCCAACGCTATAATCTGATTTCATTCAAGAACGCCATGGAGAATGTGGCACTGCCGCTGTACTACCGTGGTGTGGGGCAGAAGGAGCGCAATGCAATAGCGATGCAGTATCTTGAGCGTGTGGGGCTCGGATCGCACTGGGATCATCTGCCCAGCCAGATGTCCGGCGGCCAGCAGCAGCGCGTGGCCATAGCCAGGGCGCTTGCAATGCACCCCAAGATAATTCTGGCAGACGAGCCGACCGGTGCGCTTGACAGTGTCACCACACAGGATGTGATGAATCTGCTGACCGAGGTTAACCGTGACGATGGACTTACCATGATTATCGTGACCCACGAATCTTCCATTGCCGAACAGACGCGCCGTCGGGTGGTCCTGAATGATGGAATCATAATCAACGACGTCAGGAAGTGAGCATAAGGAAAAAATGAAAGAGATGCTGGCGGAGGTGCTTGCCTCCATAAGAATGAACAAGCAGCGCAGTATACTTGCAGGCGTATCGACGGCCTGGGGTATCTTTATGCTCATTGTTCTTCTGGGAGTGGGTCAGGGACTCATCCGCGGTATCAGTTCCAACTACGACTACATGAGCTACAACGTGATGAGGGTGATGCCCGGCACCACGTCGATGCCTTTCAACGGCCGCCGCGAGAACCGCAAGCTCACGCTCGACAAGGACGACGCCGCATTTATCTCATCGCAGTTCTCCGACGTGGCCGAGTGTGTTATCCCCATGATCAGGGAGGACATCCTGGCATCGAAAGGCCGCTACAGCACTGCCACCGAGGTCATCGGGACTGCTCCCGGATATATGCCGGCGCAATACATCAGCGTCAGGTACGGCCGTGACATCAACGATATAGACATGATGAACCGCCGCAAGGTGTGCCTGCTTTCATCGAGAATGGCATCGCTTCTGCTGTCGGCCAAAGGCAGTGAGGCTCTGGGCCAGTATGTGCTGCTTGGCGGAATACCGTTCATGGTGGTCGGCGTGTACGAACCGGTACGCAGCTTCATTCTTGTGAACGACATCTATACGCCGCTCTCGACGGCTAATTTCATCTGGCGGCCATCGGGACATTACGACGAAATATGCATGTTCCTGAAGGGTCTTGACACCAAGGAACTGAACGAGGGATTCAAAGCCGGTTTCTTCGATGCCATGAGCGCTCATCTTGACTACGATCCGTCGGATGTGGCCGCGCTTTCGCTCGAGGAAAACATGGATTTCTTCCTGCTGATAACCGGACTTCTGGGAACTGTTTCGCTGGTCATCTGGATAATCGGCCTGCTGGCGCTTGCATCGGGTGTGGTCGGCGTCGGCAACATCATGTTCATCGCGGTCAAGGACAGGACCTTCGAACTTGGTCTGCGCCGCGTGATGGGGGCTTCGGACTTTTCGATAATGTGTCTGGTGCTGCTTGAGGCCATAATCACTATGCTGATATTCGGCTATGTGGGGATGATGGCGGGCATAGGCGTGATGCGTCTGGTTTCGATAGGTACTGCCGGCATGGGCACATCGGCTTACAACGTGTTCGGAAGCATGGATGTGCAGCTCAGCATTGTTATCGCTGCCAATGTCGTGCTCATAATTGGAGGTATAATTGCGGGATGGGCGCCTGCGCGACAGGCCATCAGGATGGAACTGACCGAAGCACTCAATTCATAACAGGCTATGTTTAACGGAGATTTCTGGAAGGAGATTTGGCACACCATAAGCCAGCAGAAGCTGCGAAGCATTCTGACGGCCTTCGGCGTGTTCTGGGGGATCTTCATGCTTGTCGGCGTGGTCGGTGCGTTCAGCGGACTCAACAACGGATTCATGGGACTTTTCAGCACTATGGATTTCGAAACCGTGATGGTCAGCCCGAAACTTACCACACTGCCTTACAAGGGAATGTCGAACAGCCGAATGTGGAGCCTCTATTACAAGGATCTGGCCGATGTGGAGCAGGAGTTCCGCAAGACTGTGCGCGAGGCAGGAGCCATCACCATGATCAACGGCGAGCAGCGCATTGCCAGCAGCGAGGGCCAGACCAGCTTTGCCAAGGTGCAGTGCGTCATGCCATCGTATTTCCTGCCGGTTCCGCTCAAGATGACATACGGACGATTTGTCAACCAGATAGACATTATGCAGAAGCGGCGTGTGTGCGTGATAGGCTGCAACATAGCCGAACGCCTGTACGGTGCAGATGTCGATCCCTGCGGCCGTCAGCTCAAGGTAGGTCAGTTCAGCTACACCATCGTGGGCGTGGTCAAGAAGACCAACAAGGTGGTCGTGGTGCTTGATAACGAGGATGATCTGATACTGCTGCCTTACACCACGGCCGATGCTGTATACAGTCTCGAAGGCAAGATAGATGTCATCTACGCGCTGATGGACATTACCCCGACAATCGATGCCGACGAGAAGGACTTCCTGGACTATGTGCGCGAGTCGCATAATGTGTCGCCTCAGGACGAACACGCCATCGACGTGGTCAGTATGTACAGCTATGTGCAGCAGTGGGGGACTGTATTCGTGGGCATGAATGTGCTGGCGTGGGTCGTCGGCGCGGGAATGCTGATTGCCGGCGTGATGGGCATCTTCAACATAATGCTGATTTCTATACGCGAACGGCGTCAGGAACTGGGAATACGCCTGTCCCTTGGCAGCAATCCGCACGGAATAGTGCTGCAGGTGGTATGCGAGAGTCTCGTGCTGACACTGGCGGCCGGTTTTGCAGGACTGGTGACGGGACTGGGAGTTATCACGGTCCTGCGGCATCTTGTGGAAGCGGGCTTTGACGGAGACGGATTCCTTGGCGTGCCCCAGATTCCCTTCGGCATCACCGTCTGCGCCATGATAGTGATGATAATCGGAGGGGTACTGTCGGGCTATATTCCCGCCCGCAAGGTGGTGCAGCGCGAAGTGATAGAACTTTTGGCAAAACAGGAATAAACAAAAACAAGACGATATGAAGACTAAGTTGAAACGTGCAGGTTGGATTCTTTTGGGACTTTTTATACTCTACACATTCTACTATTTGTGGAAACAGGCTCAGCCCGTTCCCGAAGTGTACGAACTTGTGCAGCCCGAAGTCCGCGACCTGGTACGCCGCACAGTGGCCACCGGCAAGATAGAGCCGCGCCGCAGAGTCAACATCAAGCCGCAGACCACGGGAATCATTACCGAACTCTGCGTCAAGGCAGGTGACCATGTAGTCGAGGGGCAGATTGTGGCCCGCATCAAGGTCATCCCCGATATGGCGAAACTCGACCAGGTCAAGTCGCAGATTGAATCGGCCAAAATCGAACTGGATGAGATAGAGCGCGAGGCAACCCGCACCAACCAGCTGTTCGAGAAGGGCGTGGTGAGCCGCGAGGAGTACGAGGCCAGCCAGTCAAAGCTGGCGGGAGCACGTGAGATGCTCGCATCGGCGGAGTCGCAGCTTGAAGTCGTCACAACCGGTTCATCTGAACGCTCCGGCAGCATCAACACCACCGTCGTTACCAGCACCATGACTGGCACGGTGATGAGCGTTCCGGTCAAGGAAGGCGCATCGGTTTCGGGCACCAGTATGTTCTCGGACGGAACCACGATATGTTCGGTTGCGGATATGACCGACGTGCAGTTCAACGGCAACATTGACGAGACCGAGGTTGACCTGCTTCGCGTGGGCATGGATATGGAACTGCTGCCAGGCGCCATGCAGAATGTCCGCATCCCTGCCGTTCTGGAATATGTGGCTCCCGAAGGCGTGGAGCGCAACGGGGCCATGCAGTTTGAAATCAAGGCCAATACCGAGATACCCGAGGGTGTGACACTGCGTTCTGGATACAGCGTCAATGCCGAAATCATACTTGAGGAGGTGCATGGTGCACTTTCCATCGACGAGACCTGCATCGAGTTCGAGAAGGGCAAGGCATACGTATGGCGCCTGACATCGTCGGCAGACGATACCCAGCATCAGTCGTGGGAACGCGTTCCTGTCGAGGTCGGCCTGAGCGACGGCCTATACATTCAGCTGTTAGGCAACAACATAGGCCAAAATGATCTGCTGCGCGGCAATATGGCTAAGTGACAGACCTTTTTCGGTAACAAACTTTTTTGAAACGGAATGAAATTCAAACGGCTCACAGCTTTCGCGATTCTGCTGCTGACGACGCAGTTAATCGGCGCGCAGCATCGCTGGACTCTTGACGAGTGCATCAAATATGCAATTGAACATAACATCTCCATCCAGCAGGGTATGGTCAACATCGATGTCCAGGGCATTGTCCTGGAGGAGGCACGCAAGTCGCGGCTTCCGAGCTTTGACCTGATGTTGGGAGAGCAGGTCAGTTTCGGCAACTACAACCTGTCGACGGGCGTGATCAACAACGACGACATAGAGGGCAAACCCGATTCGGACCGCCGCGATGACTTGTCGTACACATCGGCGCGTTTGGCGATGACCATGCCGCTGTTCAACGGAATGGCCCTGCAGAACAATATCAAGGCCAACGAGGCGCTGCTGCAGGCAGCCACAGCCAATCTGGAGAATGCCCGCAAGGACATAGGCATTCAGATTTCGACATTCTATCTGGAGTGCCTCTACTACCAGAGCCTGGCGGATGTGGCCGAGGCTCAGGTGGGCGTATCCAAGAAACTGCTTGAGCGTGCCACTCTTCTGGTGTCGCAGGGCAGACGTCCGCGCAGCGAACAGGCCGAGGCTGAATCGCAGCTTGCCAACGACGAGTATATGCTTGCCGATGCCAAGGGACAGGCAGTCCTGGCGCG
>JAZUJU010000124.1:0-6299 GCA_045642985.1 Bacteroidaceae bacterium
CGTCAAATGCCATGAGTGTCTGAGCGAAGCGAGTTCTCATGGCATAGGACCGCAGGCCGTACGAGCCGGCTCGGAGCGTTCTTAGCCCGCATCCGGGTATTACCTGCGGCTGCGTGCAGAAACTGTAATTCGGGTCGGCTATGGAATGAAAAATAGAGGCCTTGAGGACCTCTATCATCGTTTTGTGGGCGTTGACGGATTCGAACCGCCGCTTGTCCAAGGACAAGCTTGGACATCGTTTTAGTTTGCTTGCGCAAACATAGCGGCTCGCGCCGCTGAGGGTCGGCTACGGAATGAAAAATAGAGGCCTTGAGGACCTCTATCATCGTTTTGTGGGCGTTGACGGATTCGAACCGCCGACCCTCTGCTTGTAAGGCAGATGCTCTAAACCAGCTGAGCTAAACGCCCTTGCTTCCTTAAAAGCGCTGCAAAGATACGTCTTTTTTTCTTCCCACAAAACAATGAGGCAGATTTTTCGACATTTTTTCGGACGTTGCCCTTCTTTTTGGTAATTTTGCAGAATTAATAAAATAAAATATGGAGATAGTTCTGAGTGGAATCCGCCCTACCGGCAACCTGCATCTTGGCAACTACTACGGTGCAGTCACTAGTTTCCTGAAACTTCAGGAAGAGTTCAAATGCTATTTTTTCATTGCAGACTGGCATTCGCTGACCACACATCCCACACCGGAGAACATACAGAACAGCGCCCGTACAATCCTGTCGGAGTATCTGGCCTGCGGTCTTGACCCGGACAAGGCGACAATCTACATACAGAGCGATGTCCCCGAAACCCTAGAGCTCTATCTCTACCTGAATATGAACGCCTATCTGGGTGAACTGGAACGTGTCACATCGTTCAAGGACAAGGCACGCAAACAGCCGGACAATGTCAATGCCGGACTGCTGACATATCCGTCGCTGATGGCGGCTGACATTCTCATCCACCGCGCCAACAAGGTTCCGGTCGGAAAGGATCAGGAGCAGAATATGGAGATGGCCCGCAAGTTCGGTCGCCGTTTCAACCAGATGTACAATGTGGAACTGTTCCCCGAGCCCGCATCATTCTCGATGGCAAAAGAGGGCGGCATAAAGATTCCGGGACTGGACGGAAGCGGCAAGATGGGCAAGTCCGAGGGCAATTGCATTTACCTGTGCGACGAACCTTCGGTCATACGCAAAAAAGTGATGAAGGCCGTGACCGATGCAGGCCCTCAGGCTCCCGACAGCCCTAAGCCCGATGTCATTGAGAACCTGTTCACACTGCTCAAGGTAGTGTCCGCCCCTGACACCGTCAGCTATTTCGAAGAGAAGTGGAACAACTGCTCCATACGTTACGGAGACTTGAAGAAACAGCTTGCCGAAGACATCGTCGCCGCTACCGATCCTATTCGCGAGCGCATCAGAGAGTACTCCGCAAATACCGAGTTGCTTGACCGCATCGCCCGTCAGGGTGCTGAAAAGGCTCGTGAAAGTGCAGCAGCGACCCTGAGCCTTGTCCGCAAGACCATCGGTTTCAGAAACTACTGATAAATCTTTCGGGAATGAGCGATTCTGACATAGAAATAATCCAGTTCAACATCGCAGGCGAGGACAAGCCCGGTCTGACAACTGCTCTGACCGACATCCTGGCGCAGTACGATGCCTTCATACTTGATATAGGACAGGCCAACATCCATCAGTCGCTGACTATGGGCATCCTGTTCCGCACAACCAAGGACAAGTCCGGCTTCATTATGAAGGATCTGCTTTTCAAGGCTTCAGAACTTGGAGTGCACATCCGTTTCACGCTCATTTCAATCGAAGACTATAACGCCTGGGTCATACGTCAGGGCAAGAACCGTTACATCGTAACTCTGCTCGGCCGCAAAATCACGGCACGCCATATAGCCCAGGTGACCAAGATCATATACCGGCACGGGCTGAACATCGACTCCATCCAGCGTCTGAGCGGGCGTATCCCCCTGACCGAGGACAATGACCGGACCAAGGCATCCATCGAATTGTCAGTCAGAGGTATGCTGACTGATGAGGAGCGTCACTCGCTGCAATCCGAACTGATGGCTATGTCGGATTCGGGAGTGGACATTTCGTTCCAGAAGGATGATCTTTACCGTCGCAGCCGTCGTCTTATCTGTTTCGATATGGACTCCACGCTGATCAACACCGAAGTCATAGACGAGCTTGCTGACAGGGCCGGCGTAGGCGATCAGGTCCGCGCCATCACCGAAAGCGCGATGCGCGGCGAAATAGATTTCACCGAGAGTTTCACCAGACGGGTGGCCCTTCTCAAGGGGCTTGACGAATCGGTGATGGAAGAGATTGCCAACAACCTGCCGTTCAACGAAGGTCTGGCACAGATGATGACAGTCCTCAAGCGTGTCGGCTACAAGACGGCCATACTGTCGGGCGGTTTCACCTATTTCGGAAAGGCATTGCAGCGCCGCTTCGGTTTCGACTATGTCTACGCCAACGAGTTGGAGATAGTAGACGGTCGGCTGACAGGAAGATATCTGGGTGAAATAGTTGACGGAAGACGCAAGGCTGAACTTCTCAGGCTGCTCTGTCAGTTTGAGAACATTAACCTGGAACAGTCCGTAGCTGTCGGTGACGGAGCGAACGATCTGCCGATGCTGAATCTTGCCGGGCTGGGCATAGCCTACCACGCCAAGCCAAAGGTTAAGGCTACCGCCAAACAGTCAATCTCAACGACCGGTCTCGACGGCATACTGTACTTCCTCGGACTGAAGGACTCAAAAATCAATCCTGTACGCCAATAAGTTGTCCGGTCATGCGGCAGGTTCGTATTAAATTTGTAAATTTGTGTGAAATAGATTCATAGTGTGAAGGGATGAATTTTGTACTGATTGTAATTTCGCTGATCATCTTTGTCTGCGTATTGCTGAACAAGGTATCCAACAAGTTCGGGCTTCCCGTCCTGCTGGCTTTCCTTATGTTAGGCATAATATCCGCAGAAATAGGTTCTCACACCACGAGAGGCTTCCATTCCGTTGTCGATGTCGAAAAAGTCTGCACCATCGCACTGATTTTCATAATGTTCTACGGAGGATTCAGCACCAGGCTGGAATCCGCCAAGCCGGTTTTATTCCCGGCAGCGATGCTTGCGACAGTCGGCGTTGTCATAACAGCCGGACTGACCGGTCTGTTCTGCCACTGGGCATTAGGATGGGAATGGGACGAATCGTTCCTTATGGGTGCCGTAATCAGTTCGACCGATGCCGCTTCGGTATTTTCCATCCTCCGCTCCCGGAAACTGGGCCTGAAAAACAACACGGCACCGATGCTCGAGGTGGAGAGCGGCAGCAACGACCCGATGTCGTATATGCTGACCATGATGATGCTGGCTGTTTTCGAGGGTAATGCTTCGGGCGGTATGGTCGTCAAGCTGATTCTTATGCAGATATCTATCGGAGCCGCCTGCGGTTTTGCCATTGCGTACAGCCTGATAATACTCTTCAGGCACAACATCAAGCTCGGCTCTACTGGGTTCGACTCTGTTATGGTGTTCTCTGTAGCTCTCATTTCGTTCGCCATACCGGCTTTTCTCGGAGGCAACGGATATCTCAGCGCTTACATCTGCGGCATACTGCTTGGAAACAGTCAGGAATTCACCGGCAAGAAAACGGTGATGAGTTTCTTTGACGGAGTTACCAGTATGACTCAGATACTCATCTTCTATGTTTTAGGCAGCACTACCAGAATTGCGTCTCTTCACGGGGTCGCCATTTCGGCCATCATTATATTCCTTTTCATCACGCTGGTGTCACGCCCGATAGCCGTATCGTCTGTGCTGTTCTGCTGGAAGGACAAGTTTCCATTCAAGCAGAATCTGCTGGTGTCGTTTGTGGGACTCCGGGGAGCGGCCTCGATTGTATTCGCCACAATGATACTCTCGGCCGGTGTCCAGACCCATCACGATATCTTCAACATAGTATTCTACATAGTGCTGATATCAATTCTTATTCAGGGCTCTCTGATTCCGTATGTCTCGAAGAAACTCGATATGATTGATGCCAATGAGAATGTGCTCAAGACATTCAATGACTTCAGCGAAGAATCGGAGATGTCGTTCGGCAGCATCGAAATAGACGAGGACAGCCCATGGAAAGACAGGATGGTACGCGACCTGAAACTGCCAAAGAACCTGCTTCTGGTACTCCTGCTGCGCGACGGTGACAGGATAGTGCCGAAGGGGCACACCACCCTTCTCGAAGGCGATCTCGTGATAACATGCGCCAAGGCATACATAGGCGAAATGGTCGAGAACATATATCAGCACAAGATAACGCGCCACAGTCCTTGGGCTGGACACACAATCAAGGAATATCCGTACAAGACCAACAGAGTGATCGTGCTCATAAACCGCGGCGAGGAGCGGATCATTCCTAACGGCAACACGATACTCCAGGTCGGCGACCTGCTGACGATTTTTGACCGCGATGAAGAAGAATCGAAAAAGCTTCTGGAATTATAGACAACCAACAAAATAGATACAGTATGTTTAAAGGACAACCAAAAGGACTCTTCGCCCTGGCGTTGGCAAACACCGGCGAACGTTTCGGCTACTACACAATGCTGGCCATCTTCACCCTGTATATGCAGGCAAAGTTCGGATGGGACCAGAGCACCGCAGGCCACATCTATGCAATTTTCCTGGCAGGTGTGTATTTTATGCCACTTATCGGCGGATTCATCGCTGACCTGATCGGTTACGGCAAGTGCGTCACAACCGGTATCTTCGTAATGTTCGCAGGCTATCTGGCCCTTGCCATTCCTATGGCCACTGCCAATGTTGACAAGTTCACAATGTTTCTGGGACTTGCCTTCATCGCAATAGGTACAGGTCTGTTCAAGGGCAATCTGCAGGTTATGGTAGGTAATCTGTACGATGATCCCAAATACGAATCAAAGCGCGACGCCGCATTCAGTCTGTTCTATATGGCCATAAATCTCGGCTCAATGTTCGCCCCTGCTATGGCAAAGGCTCTGTATGTGCCGTTCCTTCAGAAGGCTGGCTTTGATTATGTACCGGTCGCTAATGCTGTAAGCGCCTACGGTGCCCAGTCAGGAGACTACCTGCAGGCACTCGCTGCCGGATACCGTCTCTGCTTCTATGTAGCCTGTGCTTCGCTGATATTCTCAATGATTGTCTATTTTGCCTGCCGTCCCTGGTACAAGCACGCTGACATCAATGTCAAGCAGGCCAAGGCCACTGCAGCTCCCGTTCAGGAACTTACGCCGAAACAGACCAAGGACAGGATTGTCGCCCTGCTGCTGGTATTCGCAGTAGTCATCTTCTTCTGGATGGCATTCCATCAGAACGGTTCGGCACTGACTTTCTTCGCTGACAAGTACACCAGACTTACAGACGTTACCGGTCCGTCCAGAATGTGGTTCAACATCTGGTCACTCTTCCTCATTGCAGTATCAGTTTATACGCTATTCGCAATTTTCCAGAGCGATACCAAAAAGGCCCGCACAATTTCCTGCATTGCGACGCTGCTGTTATGGGCCGGCGCAATAGCAATCTATCTTGCATCACCAGAATCGATGAATGTCACTTCGTCGGACTTCCAGCAGTTCAACCCGTTCTTCGTAGTCGCACTGACACCAGTGTCTGTAGCTGCCTTCGGAGCGCTCGGCAAGAAGGGCAAGGAGCCGTCAGCACCGCTCAAGATCGGAATCGGTATGCTGGTGGCCGGTGTCGGCTTCTGCGTCATAACAGTTGCATCGACCGGACTTATTTCACCGATGGATCTCGCCGAAGACCAGACTCAGAGTATCCTGAATCCGAACTGGCTCATCGGCACATACTTCACTCTGACAGTCGCAGAACTTCTGCTCAGTCCGATGGGTATCAGTTTTGTCAGCAAGGTTGCACCTCCTAAGTACAAGGGTCTGATGATGGGCGGCTGGTTTGCAGCAACCGCAATCGGCAACTACCTGAGCCGTATTCCGTCTGCTCTCTGGAACAAGGTGTCACTGATGACCAACTGGAGCATTCTGATTGCTCTCTGCGTAATTGCAGGTCTCATCATGCTCGTCCTCCGCAGGAAGCTTGAGGCTGCGACTAACGACTGATAATCATAGGGGACAGACACCGTTCAAATCTCTGAGCGGAATCTGTCCCCTATTTCCTATTATTGCTGTCCGCTAAAAGTCGGTATGCGAAGCGTGAACCATCCGCAGTGTTGTCGTAACTACATTGCGGATGATTTTCTTGAAAGTAAGCCCCTCTCATCAGAAGAGCAGTGGTTCCTCAGGCGGTGGATCCGCAT
>JAZUJU010000125.1:0-5974 GCA_045642985.1 Bacteroidaceae bacterium
GACGGTCACTCGAAGGAGATGGTTGCAGGTCTGAACCAGAGCGGCAACATTCCTGTCAAAATAGTATATAAGGGTACAGCGAATTCGAGCAAGGAAGTTGAGGCCGTAATGAAGGCTGCCAACAACGATGAGAAATGTATAGGTATCATCACCTGGATGCACACCTTCTCACCGGCCAAGATGTGGATCAAGGGTCTGCAGGCACTCGAGAAGCCTCTGCTGCACTTCCACACCCAGTACAACACCGACATTCCTTGGGATTCCATCGATATGGACTTCATGAACCTGAACCAGAGCGCCCACGGCGACATCGAATTCGGTCACATATGCACCCGTATGCGTGTAGCCCGCAAGGTAGTCGTAGGTCATTGGAAGAGCGAGGCAGCCCAGAAGCAGATTGCCGTATGGAGCCGCGCTGCAGCAGGTTTCGCAGACGCTCACAACGTACGCTGTCTGATGTTCGGTATGAACATGAACAATGTAGCCGTTACTGACGGTGACCGCGTCGAGTTCGAGCAGCGCCTGGGCTATCACGTTGACTACTACCCTGTTTCATCTTTGATGGAATACTACAGGAAGGTCACCGACGCTGAAGCTGACGCTCTTGTAGAGGAATACAAGAAGCTCTACACCATCAAGATTGATGAAAGCGGCGAGAAAGTTTACTGGGAGAAAGTAAAGAATTCCGCCAAGGCTGAGATTGCACTGCGCCGTGTTCTGAAGGATGAGAACGCAAATGCCTTCACAACCAACTTCGACGATCTGGGCGGAGCTGACATCGATGCTCCCGACTTCCTCGGATTCGACCAGATTCCGGGCCTGGCATCACAGCGTCTTATGGCCGAGGGTATCGGCTTCGGTGCTGAGGGAGACTGGAAGACAG
The DNA here is from genome assembly GCA_045642985.1 of Bacteroidaceae bacterium. Taxonomy (GTDB): domain Bacteria; phylum Bacteroidota; class Bacteroidia; order Bacteroidales; family Bacteroidaceae; genus Colenecus. Next base: position 884 of record JAZUJU010000125.1, read on the forward strand.
CTTGTCTGTACCGCACTCTCTGGGTCATGAACCAGGGTCTTTCAAAGGGTTGCTCATTCCTTGAGGACTACACTCTGAACTTCGCAGCCGACTGCACATCAAGCCTTCAGAGCCATATGCTCGAGGTCTGTCCGCTCATTGCAAGCGACAAGCCGAAACTGGAGGTTCACTTCCTGGGCATCGGCATCCGCAAGCAGCAGACCGCACGTCTCGTCTTCACATCCAAGACCGGCCACGGCATCAAGGCTACCGTTGTTGACCTGGGCAACCGCTTCCGTCTGATTACCAGCGAGGTGGAGTGCATCGAGCCGAAACCGATGCCAAAACTCCCTGTAGCTTCTGCTCTCTGGGTTCCGCAGCCGACATTCGAGATTGGTGCAGGCGCATGGATTCTGGCCGGCGGTACTCACCACAGTGCATTCTCATACGACATTACCGCCGAATACTGGGAGGATTTCGCAGAGATGACAGGTATCGAATACGTCAACATTGACAAGAACACTACAATCAGCGGTTTCAAGCAGCAGCTCCGTAACAACGAAGTGTATTACTTATTAAACAAGGCCCTTAAGTAGTTATTATGAATTGTAGAGCAAGCCGAGAGCAGAAGGACTTGTTCTTATGCCGAGGCGAATCCTACAATGCATAAAATTTGATAAAATTGTATGAACGAATATAACAAATCAATAATTGAATCCGGCAAGGCCGTTCTCGGTATCGAATTCGGCTCTACCCGAATCAAGGCCGTCCTCATCGACCCGGAGTTCCGTCCTATCGCGCAAGGCAGCCACACATGGGAGAATCAGCTGGTAAACGGCCTGTGGACATACAGCGTCGAAGAGATTTGGTACGGCATTCAGAGCTGCTATGTCAACCTTCGCCAGAACGTCAAGGATCAGTATGAAATCGACATCGAACAACTTGCAGGCATAGGTATCAGTGCAATGATGCACGGTTACATGGCCTTCAACAAGAACGAGAAGATTCTGGTTCCATTCCGCACATGGCGCAACACCAACACAGGTAAGGCAGCCGCTGAGCTTTCTGACCTGTTCTATTTCAATATCCCTCTGCGTTGGAGCATCTCCCATCTGTACCAGTGCATTCTGGACGGCGACGAGCATGTCAATGACATCGACTACCTGACAACTCTGGCCGGTTTCGTTCACTGGCAGCTGACTGGCCAGAAGGTTCTTGGCGTAGGTGACGCTTCGGGTATGATTCCAGTCGATCCGAACACGAAGACATACAATGCCGAGATGGTTGACAAGTTCAACAAGCTGATTGCTCCGAAGGGCTACAGTTGGACACTGCTTGACATACTTCCTAAGGTTCTCGATGCAGGTGAATTCGCTGGCGTACTTACCGCTGACGGCGCACGCAGGCTGGACGTTTCAGGTCATCTGAAACCGGGCTGTCCGATCTGTCCTCCCGAAGGCGATGCTGGCACCGGCATGGTCGCCACGAACGCTGTACGTCCGCGTACCGGAAATGTATCCGCAGGTACTTCGTCGTTCTCAATGATTGTGCTGGAGCAGGATCTGAAGAAGCCTCACGAGGTCATTGACATCGTCACAACACCTGACGGCATGCCTGTCGCAATGGTTCACTGCAACAACTGCACATCCGACCTGAACGCATGGGTAAGCATATTCAGAGAGTACGAGGAACTTATGGGTATGAAGGTCGACATGGGACGGATTTTCACAAACCTGTTCAACCACTCGCTCAAGGGCAATCCTGACTGCGGCGGCATAATGAGCTACAACTATGTATCAGGAGAGCCTGTTACAGGTTTTGCCGATGGTCGTCCCCTGTTTGTCCGCTCAGCAAACGACAAGTTTACCCTTGCCAACTTTATCCGCGCCATCATAAGCGGTGCTGTGGCTGTGCTGAAGGTGGGCAACGACATTCTGTTCAACGAGGAGAAGATCAAAGTTGACCGCATCACAGGTCACGGCGGTCTGTTCACTACTCCGGGAGTGGGTCAGAGGATTCTGGGCGCAGCGCTGAACTCTCCGATTTACTGCATGGAGACAGCTGGCGAAGGCGGTCCGTGGGGTATGGCTATTCTGGCTGCATATGCCGTCAACAACCCGGACAAGATGTCGCTTCCGGACTATCTTGACGAGGTGGTATTCGCAGGCAACACGGGCAATGAGGTCGCCCCGACTCCTGAGGATGTAGCCGGTTTCAACGCCTATATCGAGAACTACAAGGCGGCTCTTCCAGTCGAAGAGGCTGCAGTCAAATACAAGAAATGACCGAACTATTCATTGGAATTATGAAACGTACACTTTTGTTTGCTGCTGCCATTGCGATGAGCGTTTCAACGTTCGCGCAGTTCGGCGGATTCGGAGGTTTCGGACAGCAGGGCCCGCAGGAGTCTCAGACCGATCTTCTGGACAAGGCCGGTTTTGACACAATCATCAACGAAAAACCGGTGGCTCTGTACACCATAAAGAAGGGTGACATAACCGCTCAGATTACCAACTGGGGCGGATATGTGGTTTCACTGATGGCTCCCGACAAGGACGGCCAGTGTGTGAATCTCATTCCTCACATGTCACAGGTCAAGCGTTATCTCAATGCCAACTGCGGTCAGTACGGACCGGCTCTGGGCCGTTTCGCAAACCGTATCGCCAACGGAACATTCTCGATTGACGGTATTGAGTATCAGATTACCAAAAACAGTGGCCAGCACACTCTGCATGGAGGAAAGGAGGGCTTTGACCACACTGTCTGGGATGTCGTAAAGGTATCCGAAGATGAGTTGGTTCTGAAGTGCGTTCTTCCGGACGGAACCGACGGTTTCCCGGGCACTCTCACCACAACGCTCACCTACTCCATCACAAAGGACGGCGGTCTCTCCATTCACTACGAGGCTACCACCGACAAGAAGACTGTTGTCAATATGTCGAACCACACCTACTTCAATCTGAATGGTGCGGGCAACGGTGACATCATGGGACATCTTCTGACCATCAATGCTGACAAGATTACTGAAACGGACCGCAGCAACATCCCAACCGGCAACTATACAGATGTCGAGGGTACGGCTTACGATTTCCGTCAGGCAACCAAGATTGGCGACCGCACAGCTCAGGGCGGCGGCTTCGGTCAGCAGGCACAGCAGGATCCGATGAAGGTTCGCAACTTTGACAACAACTTTGTTCTGAACCACAAGAAAGACGGCAAGGTCGAAGTGGTCGCTACTCTCTATTCAGAAGAGTCAGGACGCAAGATGGAGGTTCTCAACGACCATCCGGGTCTTCAGGTTTACACCGGTGCCCGCAACGCCATCGCTCTTGAGTCGCAGATGTTCCCGGATTCTCCCAACCATCCGGAGTTCCCGAGCACCATCCTCGAGCCGGGCAAGACCTACACCCACACTGTAATCTACCGTTTCTCTGTCGTCAAGTAAGCTACAGACGAATTATAGACAGGAGGGGAACAGCTACGTTTCCCTCCTGTTTTTTTAGTATGTAATTGGCACGTCGCCGGAACAGAGCTCGCTAGTGCGATTCCGGCATCTGCTACAGCGCTTCAACCTCTTCAACTGACAGCCCTGTGCACTGACTGATGATGGCGATGTCAACACCTGCCTGCTTAAATTTTCTGGCAGTTTCCATCTTTTCTTCTGCGCGTCCCTCGCGTACAGCGTACTCGCGTTCCGCGGCTATTTGGATCTCGTCTCTTACCATCTTGTCGTATATTGACAGTTTACCTTGTTCTATGTTATCTCTGTTTGAAGCCTCGAACAGCAGATTGAAATATCTGTTCAGTCCGGCAAATGTAAAACGGTCAGTCCGATTGTGCAAGTACAAATGTTGAAAATCGTCTTGCGAAGATTATGAAAGTTACAGATAGCACGCCGCCGGGTTGTGGAATCCCCGCTGGGCTAAGCACGCTCCGGGCCTACTCGCACGGTCTGCCTGGCTAAGATATGAGAACTCGCTGCGCTCAGACACTCATATCTTTTAACGCCCGTCAGACCTACTCGCTTAACGGCCCTCCGCTCATACGCCCTGCGGGGATTCCACAACTCCGGCGGCTCGGAAGCGCAGTTCAGGAACTATCCCGATTAATTCATCTTCCAACAATTACTACTACTCTGTAAACAATTATGTGCAAAAGCACAAGGTTGTAAAATTACAACCTAACTTTGTGGTGAAATGAAATGAGTATTTTGGAAATGACCTGACCGCTGCTGTTATTGAAAATGAAACTGACTAGAATCTGGTTCGAAAGTGACCGAATATACGGACTGAGAGAAGATGGTCAAACCGTCTGGCAGTCACTACTCTGGTACAAGCGTCTCAGAGCGGCGACAGATGCTCAACGCTCCGAGTACGAAATTGACGATGAGGGCATTCATTGGTATTCTATTGACGAGGATATCTCTTTTGAAAGCTTCGATTATGACGACCCTGAACCTCAGGGCATATCACGGGTATTTCTAACGCATCCCGAGCTGAATGCGTCTGCCGTAGCCCGCCGTCTCGGTATCAGTCAGAGCCTGATGGCCCAGTACATCAACGGAACAAAAAAACCGTCAAAGGAACGAGAATCACTGATTCTTGAAGAAATAAGGAATATAGGAAAGAAACTTCAACAGGTGTAATATTTCAGTCTTCATAAATCAAACATCACATCAGAAGAATCAAAGGTAGTATAGTTTACGTTGAACCGACAACATCAGCGATGGCCGTTACACAACAGAACTCCAATCGCCTTCCATAAAATATTTACAGTAATCTTGATTAGAGGAATTTAAAGTAACGCCAAGGAAAAAAGCCGCACGTGATACACCGACATAAATATACCTCTTCACCAGTTGTAAAAAGCAAATTTTTCTGCAACAATTTTCGGAAATTTAACATTCCGCACATTTCGGCAATATAGATTCTGCATCTGATTGCCGATTTTTGTGTTAATCGTAAGCTTTTGCATTCCAATACCGATGTATGTTTTAAGTATGGCCAACAAATTATTTTCACAGAGTATTTGGTTTGCAACTAATATTTAGTTACATTTGCGGTTGATATGGGAACAAAGGAGAAATTAATAGAGAGATTCAAAGCAATCCCG
>JAZUJU010000126.1:0-7312 GCA_045642985.1 Bacteroidaceae bacterium
GCATCCTGCTTACCCATATCTGCAACCTTGATGCAGAGATCGCAGCTGCGCTGGTCAATATAGAGAGTACCGGCCTGGAATGCTGCCAGCCTGTCCTGTGAATAGAAGTCCTTCATAGTCACAAAGTTGCAGAGCAGCGAATAGAAGTCGCGGTACAGATGAGTGAGCTTGTTGACTGCGTCTATTGAATCACTCTCGGCCTTGAGTGCGAAATCATCGGCAATGAGCTTCAACAGGTCATCCTTACGGTTTTCAGCAAGAATCTGCTTTGCCGTATCATAGCCCAATGCGGCCACAGACTGACCGGCAGCAGCTGACTTCCATCCGTTGAAAGCATCGAATCTGGCAAGTACAGACAGCCACTCTGCTTCGGTTATCGACTTCTTTCCTTCAAACATCTTGTCCAGAACCAGCGACTTGAGAGAGTCGAACGCAGGTTTCCAGGCCGGATTGATGCCGCCGTCCAATGGAAGAACCATTTCGGCCGTTACCTTAGCCAGCGGATACTCCGAGATTTCATTTCCGCAGAGAGAAAGGTCCTTTCCGCTGATACTGCCGATTCTGTCAGTAGATATATCAAGCACGCTTACGCTGTCATTATGGAAATCAGCCAGCTTGCAGCGCATGAAATAATCTGCAATTTTTGCCTTGAGGGTCTCGCAGGCATTCCAGGCTGCTTCGGTATCATCGCCGAACGGGAAGATCGATGCCTTGTCAGCCTCCCCTGCCTCAACCCAAGCCGTATAACCGGCAAGTTCGCCATAGAAGGCTTTGGTAAGCCCGGCATCAATGCCTGCGGCTCCGCTGCGGTCCTGAACGCTTCCTACTGTTCCGACTGCACAGTTAATGACATTCTGCAATGCCGCATCGTCAGTGCTGGCAGGAGTGATGATACCGTCACCGTTGAGTCTGGTCTGGGCGAAAATTGCAATGCTGTCCGACGTGTCAGCCACCGATATGGAATTCTTGTCCAGTCCGAGGTTCAGGAGAATCTGCTTGGCGGATGCCTTCAGCGCCCGACCCTCTTCGGTATTCTCGTTGAACGCGGTCAGATCGACAGAATCATCTCTCTTGAGCAGAAGATTCAGATTGTTGAGTGCCTTGCCCAACCACTCTGCAGTCGCAATCACATCGTTGACGTGAATCTTGCCGTCGCTGTCCACATCCACCATCCTGAGTGTATCCTCGTCTATCTCGAGTCCCTGTACCGGGCAACTCAGAACAGTCCAGAGTTTCTGGTCCAACTCCGAAAGATGAGCGATATCCTCACCACTTTCGATATTAACTCTCGTTACTCCACCGATGGTCGAGAAGTTCCAATTGTACTTTCCTTTCATATTATTGCATTATTAATTTTCTGTCTGAATACGCTGGACCTCGTCGACTCCGACTATGGCGGATATGCTCAGGATGGTCTGAGCAAGCTCTTCGGACGAGTGGACTCCGAAATCGACCACACATGTGACAATCTGATCACTGGTCGAAGTTGTGATGTTGGTCATTGACAGGCGCTTGTGCTCTACGATACAGTCGATTATATCGTGCAGCAGATGATAGCGGTCTATCGCTATTATGCTGAGACGCACCGGATAAATTCTCTGGCGGTTCTCCTCAAAATCGACCGACACAATTGAATCGCCCTGCTCCGACGCCCTCTTGATTGCCTCGGAACAATGGCGGGAATGCAGAGCGACAGTTCCGTCGGCATTCCTGAATCCGATAACCTCATCGCCCGGCAGAGGATGACAGATTGTACATATCTGATACGGATCCGACTCCTTGAAACTCTTTATTGTCTTGTGCAGATGATTCTTGGCCTTATAGCTCTTGACATAATCAAGCCAGTCTTCGGTCGGATGCACCTCTTCGTTCGTTCCTATCTCGACGCAGTCTCCACGATGGAGAGTGGTCTTGATTGACGAAAGTTTGCCGTTGATCCGGGCATACTGGGCATGCTCGCCTATGCTGGTATGAAGCTCGTAGGCAAAATCTATTGCAGTGGCGTCCTTTGGCAGAATCACCACACGGCCCTTTGGTGTAAGGACATAGATATCCTCGTTGTAGAACGAACTCGAAACACCCTCCATGAACCCCTCGGTGTCACGGTGTTCGGCCATATCTTTCAGAATCTCCTGCAGTTTGCTGAGCCACTGCTTCATACTTTCCTCGTTGGTCTTGACTATACAGCCCAGACGGGAATTGCGCAGCATTCTTTCCGAAGAGATATGAAGTTCCTCCCAGCAGCCGGGTCTGCCGAGCAGTTTGACGTGGAAGCTCTGGTAACCGTTCTCCTTAGGATTGTCTATGTAGTTGGCGACGCTGCCGGGACGTTCGCGGAATCTGTCAGTAAGGACAGAATAGATATAGAGACTCGTGTCCTTCTCGCTCCAGCCTTCACTCGGAGTATATATGACACGGATATAGTGTTTGAATTCCACACGTGCGAAATCGACACTGCTCTCCTGCATGTCACGCCAGATGCTGTACGGCTTGCGGTAGCGCACCTCAATTCTGGCACTTATGCCCTTTTCCCTGAGCATTTCCGAGATTTCCTGGGTAAACGATCTGACATCTCCTTCGGTATTCAGCCTGTCCTCCTCCAACTGACGCTCAAGGGTATCGTAATCTCTCTGGCAGCGGAAACGGAACGACAGATTCTCAAGTTCTGACTTGACGTGATAGAGTCCCAGACGGTTTGCAAGCGGAGCATAGAAGAAATCCGTCTCGCCGGCTATCTTCATCTGCTTGTCCGGGCGCATTGAATCGAGCGTGCGCATATTGTGCAGACGGTCAGCAAGTTTGATCATAAGAGCCCGGATATCATAATGGACGGAATCCATTATCTGCCTGAAGTTAGCCACCTGCTTGGACTGGCCGTCCTGAGTTTTCTTGCGCTTTGTAACCACATCCACCAGGAACCGGACATCTTCGCCGAAGCGTTCGCTGATGTCATCGAGCGTATAGCTGGTATCCTCAACCACATCGTGCAGGAAAGCGGCAATGACAGCATTAGCTCCCAACTCCAGTTCTTCGGCAACGATGCGCGCAACAGCCACCGGATGCATAATATACGGTTCGCCGGTGTTGCGCTTCTGGTCAATATGGGCCATAAACGCGAACTCAAAAGCCTCACGGATACGGTTGAGGTCCTTTGGAGAAACTCTCTTTGCCATCACAGCATAGAGTTCTTCAACCGATTCTCTTATCTCATCAAAAGTGCTCATAGAAAAGCTTTTTCTTTTATTCCAACTCGCTGTCCAGACGGTCCATCATATAGTCCACAATGTCATCGAACACCTTTTCGGGTTCCGGATGCGGCAGAGGTGTAAAGAAACATATCTCGCCGTCCTCCAGATAACCTTTGCCGACCAGCTCGCTCTCGCAATAGGCGAAAGTCTGCATCATAATGATATAGAAAGCCTTGGACTCGTCCACCTTGTCGATGTTTCTGGAATAGAAATCCAACGGGAGAAGCCTGCGGTACAGCTGTTCGTATTCAGCCACATGTTCGAACTTAGGTATTGCAGCCTGACATCCGAGAGCCTTTTCTCTGACCCGAGTAAGATATTCCGCCATTTCAGCTACCTGACCGCGGATGCAGACCGACTCGAGGAAATCAGCCACATTGTTGTACAGGGCATTCTCGCACTCAACACGCGCAGCCTCCTTGAGTGTGCTTCTGAAGGCGATGATGCGGTCGGTATTGTTTGCACGGGCATATTCCCTGGCAACATTGCCCTCGTAATCGGCCATACCTGCACAAGCGCGGTAGTTAGCGGCCTTACGTGAAGTATTCGCCAGAAATTCACCGATTGCCTCTGGAAGATTTGTGATACCGTTTCTCAGCGAATGTCTCTCTATCTCCTTAATCAGCGAGGTGATCACCCTTTCCTGCGGTCCTCTGATCTCGGGCGAGTTCAGAAATTCCCTGAAACGGGCTGCGCTCTTCTGTATCAGTTCGGGGCCGAAGCCTTCGGGAAGACGCTTCACGAACGAGTCACCCGACTTGATTTTGGAAAACGAAAACTCGTCTTCGAGAATTGCCGAAAGTTCCTTCGATGCCAGAACCCTCAGTTCTGCCAGCACGCTGTCTCCGTCCTTTCCGTGAGCCGTTATCTCCAGAATTCCAGCCAGTTCCGAAACAGATTTTCCATCGGTCCTGAGAAGGGTGTATCTGAAGAAATCCTCCTGAAGTCTGAGCCTCACATATTCCTTGAGTGTCATAATCTATATCAATTAACTGAATATTATGGTCTTGTTGTTGAAAGTCAGCACCTTGTGCTCAATATGCTTCTTGACGGCACGCGACAGCACGATTTTTTCCAGGTCGCGGCCCTTCAATGCCAGGCTGTCCGGGGTATCCTTGTGGGTGATGCGCACCACATCCTGCTCGATTATCGGACCGGCATCGAGGTCTCCGGTAACATAGTGGCTGGTTGCGCCGACAATCTTGACGCCGCGCTGGTACGCCTGGTGATATGGCTTGGCACCGATGAATGCCGGCAGGAACGAATGATGGATATTGATGATGCGGTTCGGATAGCTGTCAATCATCCTGTCACTGATTATCTGCATATAACGTGCCAGAACTATGAAGTCTACCTTTTCGCGTTCCAGCAGTTCCAGTTCGGCGGTCTCGACCTCGTCCTTGTTGGAATGGTCCTTGCTGATGCTCCAGACATAATACGGAATGCCGAACTGATCGGCCACATACCGCATATCTTCGTGGTTGCTTACAATGCACGGAATCTCGACATCCATCTCGCCTGAACTGTATCTGGCCAGCAGATCGTACAGGCAATGGCTCATCTTACTGACGAAAATGGCCATACGCGGCTTGCGGTCAGAGAAGTACAGATTGAACTTTATCTGATAGCGGTTGGAATACAGGGTTCTGAAATATTCTGCAATCTTGTCCTGCGGTATCTGGAAATCATCAATCTGCCATTCGATTCTCATAAAGAACATCTTATCGACCGTATCAACATACTGATCCAGATATACGATGTTACCGCTGTTGTCAGTAATGAACTTGGTCAGTTCGGCAATGATACCGAGTCTGTCGGGACAATGAAGCAAAAGTATTGCTGTCTTCATTTGTGAATTTTTTCGTAATTCCGCAAAATTAATCAAAAACAGCAAACTATTGATTCTGTTTTTAAAAAAAGGTACAGCAAGGATAGTCTCCGTCAACCATAGAGAGACGACGGGAACCGAGTCAGACACCAGTTCAGTGACGGAATGCAAAATGTCCCGGCAGATCTCCGGTCATCACTGACCAGCGGCGTTTTCCGTCGCTGCTGTAGCAGTAGAGTGTTCCCGGAGTCATAAAATCCTTTGCATCTGTAATGTAGATATCTCTGGTATCAGGGTTGACAGCAATACCGTATGGATAGACTATTTCAGTTTCGCTGCCATCAGTGATAAAGCTGTCGGTCACTATCCTGCCCCGCTGCAGGTCCAGCAGACTGTATCTGACTTCGGTCGAATAGCTTATGTTGCTCCATTCGGCACTGAACACATAGAGCGAATCGCCAGCCAGCGTCATATCGGCACATCTCAGGTCCGCGAAATGATCCACTACCCGATCTATCTGTGTGTCAATGACATATATCGACGACGGGACATCAATATAATCGCCCCGGCTGCTCACATAAATCAGTCCGCGTTTTCTGTCCACCTCCATTCTGTGCAGGTTGATGCCGACATTGATGGTACTTATCACCTTGAATGTGGTCAGGTCAATCACAGTCACGGTGCTGTCGTAATCGGGAGCGCAGTATCCGCCGGAATTTGCCACATAGAGTTTGCTGCCGTATACGGCCATCTCTTCGGGCTGGAAGCCCACTTCGCATGTATCTACGACCTGCAGCGAAACAGTGTCAATCTTGGCGACATAGCCCTTGCGTCTGTTCTTGTCGCCGTATGTCGCGCCAGCATAACTCGACACATAGGCATGAGCGCCGCAGAATGCCAGATTCCTACCATTAGCGACCGCTATCTGCGCCAGATGACGCACGCTCGATGCATCCGCCACTTCAACAAGATTGCTCTGATTGATTACCGCGTACAGTTTTCCGCCATAGACGCCAATGTCGTTGCCTCCATCGCCGAGTTCGAGTACTACGTCAGGATTATGGCTGGCAAACATATTTCTGTTGTAGGTCTGAGTGGCGTAATCAAAATAATCAATGGTGCACTTGTTGGTGCCCATATTGCCCTCGTTCAGCAGGAAGAAGCCGCTCTTGGCCTCAACATCGGAATAGTCCGGGGTCCACTCGTCAGTACGGCATCCGTACAGAAGCGCCGATATGGCAGCCAGAATCACTATGGTCAGCTTTTTCATCCTGTCACAAGTTAAGTTCAAGACGCAGTTTCCAGTTAGTGCCGGGCATAGGATAGCACCTGACCACCTCGTACTGCTGATTGAACAGATTATTCACTTCGAGCGTAGCGCGAAGAGCCAGTTTCCCCAGCTGAATGTCGCGCGATACGCTCAAATCGTGAGTGTACCACGGCTGCGTGTAATTCTCCGGTATATTTGCAACCGATTCATAGCGTTCGCCGGTATAGATGAAGCTGTAATTCCAGCTCCACAACCTCCAGTTTCCGGAATACGCTACCGAGCCGCTGTTCCAGGGCGTATATGGAATCTGCCCACCATACCAGCTGCTCTTTTCGTCAGTCTTGTCGCCGGCATCCTGATACGAGTACGACAGACGCAGGCCATGCGATGTCCTCCCTACCCGCCAACCCCTCTGCAGCGCGGCATCGACGCCCCAGATATCCACTCGCCCGATATTCATCATTGTCCATCGGAACTGGCTGCTGGACGGTATTGCCACAATTTTGTCATCGACCCGGTTGTAGTACCCGTCAAGCTGAATCTCAAGCCGTTCAAGCAGGCCTTTGTCCCGTGCTACTGTCCAGGTTGAACCGATGTCGAACTGAGATGTGTATTCCGGGCTGAGATTCGACGTACCCACCGTAGTGTAGTAAAGTTCGTTCAGTGTGGGTGCTCTGAAGATGCGCTTGTAGAAGGCCCTGAGATTCCAGTCCGCACATTCCAACGGCTGCCACGACAGCACAACAGACGGTGTCAGGACATTCTTGGTTCCTACAGCTTCGACGGTTCCGGCACTTTCGTTCATATACGTATACAATGCTGTTGTCTGTCCCTTGAGACGATGCCACTCGAACGCTGCTGATGCGGCCACAAGCAGCGAATAGCGTTCAGGTTTCACAAAATTCTCAATGTTGCGGTCCAGCACATCGGCCTGAAAGTCGGTCGATACCGATGCGCTCCACGAAG